>JBMYRC010000001.1:0-126507 GCA_049601975.1 Alphaproteobacteria bacterium
GGCGGTGCTTGCAAGGGAGCGGGTGCCGCAATGGGTCTAGGTGGTTGCACGGTGGGGGCAGCCAGCGCGGTCTTCGGCGGTGCGGCTAAACGTGGTCGTGGCGGTGGTGCTACGACAGGGCGAGAGACCGGTGCTACAGGTGCAGGTGCCGCTCTCGTCGGTGCGGCCATGGGTGGTGGAGTTGTCGGAATGCGCGGTGCCGAGAGGCGCGACTGAGGTGCCTTTGGCGCCGCTAATGGTGCGGGTGGCGGCGACGTGCGGGCGGCAATTTTCGGTCGTGGCGGCGGAGCCACTGACGCTCTTACTGGTGGGGCGACACGCGGTCGTGGCTTAGGCGCAGAAGTCAGATTTGCGGGCGGCGGCGGGGCGACTTGGCGTGTCGGCGCGCGTGTGGGCAGCGCGGTCGAGGGAACATTAAGTTTCGAGCGCGGCATACCGCGTGGTGGTGGCGCCAATAATCCGCTGCGCCCGCCACCTGCCGTCGGCGCTGGTCGTCGCGCCATAACCGGTCGCGAGGGTAGCGGCGCGGTTTTTCGATACAAATCCGGCATGTTTCGTTCCGGGCCGAGCGCGTCCAGCACCCTAAGGTCGACGCTGACCGTTGGATTGCCGTATTGATCCGTATAGACGGTTGTCTGGGCCGTCGCTTGTCCGCTTGAAACGAAAATGGCACCGGCAAACGTTAGAACGCTCAAGCCGAGCGCAAGAGGAATGTGCCGGATATTGTGCGGGAATATTTTTTTCATCTTCACCTTATGAATTGAAGGTTCCGGGATCAACCTATCCATCTGGGGAAGATATCTCAGGGCATCAGCAGCGACAACAAAAACTCGGATGTTGGCGTTCTACCTAACCGGGCTTGCGGACGAGCAACTCCGAGAGCTTGTGATGCAGTCCGTCGTTGGTTGCGAGAATGTTCTTCGCACCGAGTTCGTACCGTTGGCCGGTGAGATCCGTAACGAAGCCTCCGGCTTCCCGAACAATGAGAATACCCGCCGCGACATCCCAGGGATTGAGACCGTTCTCCCAGTACCCATCATAGCGGCCCGCCGCCACATACGCGAGATCGAGTGCAGCCGCACCGTAGCGGCGCACACCGGCGGTTTGTTTCATGATCGGGCGCAATTGCTCGATAAACAGATCCACGGTCTCGTCGTCGTGTAGTTTGAAGGGCACGCCTGTTGCCAGGATCGCCTCATCCACTCGACTGCGTCCAGAGACCCGCAAGCGGCGACTGTTAATGAACGCGCCGATGCCGCGTTCCGCCCAAAAAACTTCATCCTTGATCGGGTCGAAAATGACGCCGGCAATAACTTCGTTGTCTCGTGCCAGAGCAATCGAGACGCAAAAATGCGGTAATCCGTGCAGGAAGTTCGTGGTGCCGTCTAGCGGGTCGACGATCCATACATGGGATTTGTCGGAACCGGCGGTGGTCCCGCTCTCTTCCATCAGGAAACCGAACGTGGGGCGGGCTTTCTTTAGTTCGTATTTGACAGTTTCTTCCGCCTTGAGGTCGGCGGTGGACACGAAGTCACCGGGGCCCTTCTTGCTGACCTGAAGATTGTCCACCTCACCAAAATCGCGGATCAACGCCCGCCCGGCGCGCTCGGCAGCGCGCACCATCACATTAATATCGGCGGAGCGTCTCGGCATTTTGTTACTTTCGGCGCATTTGCGCGGAGTGGTTAATCTTTGGCCCGTTCGACGTAAGAGCCGTCGGCAGTATTGACGACGACGCGGGTACCTGACTCGATATGCGGCGGCACCAACGTTTTTACGCCGTTCTCCAAGGTTGCCGGTTTATAGGACGAAGAAGCGGTTTGTCCCTTCACCACGGCGTCTGCCTCGATAATTTCAAGGGCTACTTTCTCCGGTAGAGAAACGGCGATCGGCGATTCTTCGTAGAACTCCATCTCCACCGTCATGCCTTCTTGGAGGAATTTGGCGGTATCTTCGCCGATAAAGTCTACGTGGACGGTGACCTGGTCGTAGGTATTGTTATCCATAAAGGTGTAATCGTCACCGTCTGTGAAGAGAAACTGGAAATCTTTCTGCTCAAGACGGACGCGCTCCACCGTTTCGGATGAGCGGAAGCGCTCGTTAAGCTTTGTACCGTCGCGAATATCTTTCAATTCGACCTGCAGGTAAGCTCCACCTTTTCCCGGTTGCGTATGCTGGATTTTTGTCGCGCGCCAGAGTCGGCCTTGATGCTCGATAATGTTGCCCGGTCGAACCGCGTTGCCGTTGATCTTCATCGTTCCGTCGCCGCTGTTGTGCTGAAAGTTATATGCGGCGCGGTTTATAGACCCAGGCGTGTGCGCGCGCAATGGCGGGATTAGTCGAGCGTCGCCCCGATGGCGTTCCGAAATTCGGCCATGGCCGCCGCCGTGCCGTCCGGATGCTCCCAAACGGCAGAGATGACGGCAAGAAAATCGGCACCCGCTGAGACCAATGGGCTACAGTTCGCTGGCGTAATGCCGCCGATGGCGACACAGGGAACTGAAGTGGTCTCACTCCACCAGTCGAGAATGTCGGGGCTTGCTTGCACCGTGGTCGTCTTTGTCGTCGATCCGAAGAAAGCACCGAAGGCGACATAGTCGGCGCCCGCTTCCGCGGCGTCTATTGCCAGATGACGGGAATCCTTACACGTCACGCCGACAATCGCATCGGGCCCAAGGAGCGCCCGCGCATCCGCGTAGCTTGCGTCGTCTTGGCCCAGATGGACACCGTCGCAGCCGGTCTCCCGCGCGAGGTCCGGGCGGTCGTTCATGACGAAGGCGACATCGCGTTCCTGGGTGACCGGGCGCAAGATATCGGTGATTCGCCTAATCGTATCGTCGTCGACGTCCTTCAGGCGAAGTTGCACACAGTCGGCACCGCCCGCATCCAAGGCAGCTTTCAATTCCTCCGTGAATGCCGTCGGATCTTCGAGACGCGGCGGTGTGATGAGATACAGCGCGGTGGATTGATCGTCGGCCATGGTCCTAAACGGGCCTCTGGATCAGGCCTTACCCTGATAAATCTTGATGATGGTATCCAGCAATTGCAGGGCTTCTTCCTTCGGGCGTTGGAACGAATTCCGACCGATAATGGCACCGCTGCCGCCGCCGTCGCGAATTTGTCGGATTTCATCGAGCAGTCCGTCCGTGCCGCGTGCGTTGCCGCCCGAGAAAACCACGAGGCGGCGTCCCGCGAAGGACGATTTCATGACATGCTCGATACGTTTCGACAGGGTCGAGATGTCAATATTCTCGGCTTCGTAGACCTTGCGGGCGTCGTCTTGCTCGATGTGGTCCGTCGGCGGCTTTACCTTAATGATATGCGCACCGAGTTCAGCTGCGAGATGCGCTGCATAAGCACAAACGTCGATCGCCGTCTCGCCCGCTTTGGAAAGGTTGCCGCCGCGCGGATAGGACCAAAGCACGACCGCCAGGCCGACGGATTTGGCCTCTTCGGCCAGCTCGCGGAACTCTTCCATCATCTCGAACTGGTCTTCCGAGCCCGGGTAGATGGTAAAGCCGATCGCCGAACAACCGAGTCGCAGCGCATCGCCGACACTGGCGTGGACGGTTTGGTCCATATTCGTCGAGTGGCTGTTTGAACTATTCATCTTGAGGATTGTTGGAATAGCGCCCGCGTAACTGTTGGCGCCGGCTTCCAACATGCCGAGTGGTGCGGCGAAAGCGTTCAGTCCCGCATCAATCGCGAGTTGGTAGTGATAATGCGGGTCGTAACCCGCTGGGTTCTTCGCGAAACTGCGGGCCGGCCCATGCTCGAAGCCCTGGTCCACCGGTAGAATCACCATCTTGCCTGTTCCGGCCAATTTTCCGGTCATGAGAATGCGGGCGATGTTGCCCTTCGTTCCCGGGTTATCGCTCTCGTAGTTAGCCAGAATTTTCTTTACGCGTTGGGTGATTTTCATGTCGGATTCCGTTCTCGATCTACAGCTGCGCAGGATTAGTTCTGGATATAGGAGACGTGGGGGTTTTTCAACGGCGCAAAATGGGATAATTCCTCCATCCTGTAAGAGTGACGCGACATACCCTATGATTGGGGACGCAGGGGGACTGAAAAGACCATGGAACTACGTATATTTAACCGACGTCGCGAAGAGATCCGCAAACAAGCGGGAACGATCCCGCCGGGGCAACTGACGGAAAGCAATTCCGTCGTTATGTCGATGGCCGGTAAATACGTGCGCTACTTTTTGATTGCCAGTGCAGTCGGAGTCGTTGTGTGCTGGTATTTACTCGGACGAGTCGATGAAGGGAGCGCAGCGCAGGAGACATTGGAGTCTAGCGCTACGGTAATCTCCTTTGGGGTTATTGCCTTAGCGGTGATTTACGCTCTGTTTCAAGGTGCCCAATGGTGTGAGGCGCGTGCGGTCGAGTTGGACGATCGAGTGACCTTTGACGACCCGGACTTCCCGCCATCGACACGGGTGCGCCGCCATATGGAACGCGCGATTTTTATGATCCAGCTGGGCTACCGGCTCGTTACCTTTGCCGGTATTTGTGTCGTCATTGGGGTTATTTTCGTCCTCAAGGGTCTCTACGCGATGTAGAAGTGCCAGCCGAAATTGGCGAACACTACATTGTCAGCTGTCTTTGAATGAAATACCGGTTAGCAGCGTTTCTTGCTTCTTCAGTTGGTTGAACAAGAATTCCGTTAGCGGGGAAATGCGTGGCGCATCGCGGACATCGGGGTGGACGAGAATCTAAAGGTCGCACTCCAGATCGCGGTGGGGCGGGGTCAGGCGGATTAAATCTGGGTCTGCGTCCCCAAGATAACACGGCAGAGCGCCAATCCCATGGCCGCGACGAATGGCTAAATGGTCAGTGATCTTGCTGCCGTTCTTCTTCGCCATCATTGGCATTCGGCCGTTATGGGCGGATGCCCCTTGTTGGGCGGTAGATCCGGAAAAGAGCGCGCTGAGCTTCGTATTTGTGCAAGGCGGCGACGTGCAAGAAGGTCGGTTCGAGAAATTTTCCGCTGACATCGAATTCGATCCGATGCGGCCCGCCGCCGGCAAGGTGTCGGTAAAAATCGATATGTCGAGTGCGGAGACCGGTGATAGCACTCGAGATGCCGCGCTGCGACAGGCTGAGTGGTTCAACGTGAATGCGTTCTCCTCGGCCGGATTCAAAGTGACGTCGACCCGCGCGATAACTGCGAGCGAATACGTGGCTGACGCGACGCTCACCATCCGCGACCGGACGCACACGATCAGCCTCCCGTTTGTACTATCAATCAGCGGCGCCGATGCCGAAATGAAAGGCGAATTGGTCATTGATCGAATCGATTTTGACGTCGGAAAAGGGATGTTCGCAGCACCAACCGTCGTCGCCTTGGAAGTGCGGATCTCGGTCCATATCCGTGCGACACGAATTCCTTAAACTCGCTCCATTTAACACTGCTTGATTCGAGATACCTTTTTCTGCGACATGCTGAGGCGTTATGGCTCTGCCGTGGCCGCGGTGCAAAATTTGAAGATGTGGAGGTTAGTATTATGCGATTGGAAGGCAAAAATGGGTTGGTGACTGCGGCGGGTTCCGGCATGGGGCGCGCTGGCGCAATCCGATTTGCGAAAGAAGGTGCGGCGGTCGGTGTTGTCGATATCGACGAAGCGGCGGTCGCGGCGGTTGTCGAGGAGATTGAGGAAGCAGGCGGGAAAGCCGTTGGTATCGTCGCCGATCTCACCAAGGATGAGGATTCGAAGCGTATCGTCCGCGAGACGGCGAATGCCTTGGGCGGTCTCGATTTCGTGTGGAACCATGTGGGCCATCCGGGACCAGCCTCGATCGAGGGGATCGAGATGAAGGATTTCGAACTCGCCATGGACCTGAACCTGCGCACCATTCTAGTGACGACCGAAGCAGCCATTCCAGAGATGAAGACGCGCGGCGGCGGCGCGTTCCTGTTCACGGCCTCGACTTCAGGTCTGCAGGGCTCGATGTTCAGTCCGGTCTATTCGATGGCGAAGTTCGGCGTCGTCGGCTTCGCGCGCGCTCTCGCGGGACGTTTGGCTGCCGATAATATCCGCAGCAACGTCGTCTGTCCGGGGCCTACCGATACACCGATGCTGCGCGAGTTTGTGGCCCGGCCCGATCAACAATCGACAATGGGCATGGACAAGGAAGAATTGGTCAAAAAACGCGGTGGCATGACCCGCATGGGCCGTCCCGGTCGTCCCGAAGAGGTCGCCAATGCGGCATTGTTCTTGCTGTCGGACGAAGCCTCCTTCATCACCGGCGCGGTCTTGCCCGTCGATGGTGGCGTCACCGCTTAGGAGCATTTGATGACTTACGAGACCATTCTTTATGACGTCGAAGACAATATCCTGACGATCACGCTTAATCGCCCCGAGCGGCTGAACGCCTTCAATCGGCAAATGCTGTTCGAGTTGATCGACGCGATCGATAGAGCTGATGGGGATGACGATGTGCGGGCGATCATCCTGACGGGCGCGGGGCGGGGCTATTGCGCCGGTGCCGACCTCTCCGCCGGGGCGGACAGTTTCGATGTCTCCAGCCGCTATCCGGGTGAAGACGCAGAGAATTGGCGCGACGGCGGTGGGCGCTTCACGTTGCGGCTTTATGAGTGCAAGAAGCCCGTCATTGGCGCCATCAACGGCCCGGCAGTCGGTATCGGCGCCACCATGACCTTGCCGATGGATGTTCGCTTGGCGTCGACCGAAGCGCGCATGGGGTTCGTCTTCACCAAGCGTGGTGTCGTACTGGAAGCCTGTAGCAGTTGGTTCTTGCCGAAAGTTGTCGGAATGAGCCAAGCGCTGGAATGGGTGATCTCGGGTCGGGTTTTCGATGCCGAGGAAGCCTTGGCGGGCGGTCTGGTGAAGAAAGTGCTGCCGCCGGACGAGTTACTTCCGGCAGCACGGGCCTTGGCGACGGAATTTGCGACGAACACGTCGTCGATTTCCGTGGCACTTTGTCGCCAGATGTTGTGGCGGATGGCTGGTGCGGACCACCCGATGGAGGCCCATAAGGTCGATTCGGCGGGTATCCGCACGCTTGGGAAATTGCCGGATTGTCAGGAAGGCGTCGTGTCCTTCCTGGAGAAACGCGCTCCGGATTTCCCGATGAAGGTCAGCCAGGATATGCCGGATTATTACCCCTGGTGGGAAGAACGTGAGTTCGAATAAGGAGATGCAAGATGAATGAGACAACTCTTGAGGTCGAAGATGGTGTTGCCGTCTTTACGCTTAATCGCCCTGAGAAGATGAACGCGATCAGCCAGGATATGTTCCAGCATGATTTGCCCGACATGGTCGCCCGCGTCACCGAAGATGACGACATTCGGGTTCTCATCCTGGCGGGAGCGGGTGGGAATTTCTGTTCCGGCGCCGATGTCTCGCGCATGGGCGGCGAGAACAAGCCGTCACCGGAAGATCGGGACGGGAAGCTTCGCGGCATCCTCGATTATCTCTATAAGCTGGTGAACCTGCCAAAGCCTGTGATTTCCGCTGTTGACGGTAATGCGTTCGGAGGTGGCTTCAGTCTCGCGGTGACGGCGGATATCGTCATGGCGACGCCGCGGGCGCGTTTCAGCCTCGTATTCGGACGGATCGGTCTTATCCCCGATATGACGGCGGCCTATGTATTGCCGCGCTTGATCGGCCCACAGCGGACGAAGGAGCTGACCTTTACGGCGCGTTCCTTTGGTGTCGACGAGGCGGTCTCGATGGGCATCGTACAAGAGGTGCACGAAGCGGGTGCGCTCTTACCGGCGGCGAGGCAGATGGCGTCGCAATTGTCGCACGGCTCGGCGACAGCGATGGCCGAGGCCAAACGTCTGATCGATATGTCGTTGCAAAGCAGTCAGGCGGAAATGACCGACGCCGAATGCGCGGCACAATTAGCTTGTCGGGGCACGGAATTCCATGGTGAGGCGGTGCGGCGTTTCATGACGAAGGAACCGCGCCTCTATGATTGGGATGCCATGCGGCGCAAGGAAGCGGCGGAATAGGAGTTGCCCGCTATGGATATGCGCCCGAACGCCCGCCAACAGGAATTGATCGACACCGCGCGAGCCCTCGCGATGGAGAAGTTTGAGCCGCGTGCGGCGGAATACGACCGGGAGGCGCGGTTTCCGTTCGAGGATTATGCCGACTTACGCGACGCGGGATTTCTCGGGCTTTGCGTGCCCGAGGAGTATGGCGGGCTGGGGGCTGATCTAGAGACCTATTGTCTGGTCGTCGAGGAAATCGCGAAGGGGAACGCGTCGACCGCGCTCACTTTCAACATGCATTGCCTGACGATGCTGATGATCGGCGAGATGGCTGACGCCCATGAGATGAGCGACGAGAAACGCGCGCGTCACGCGGAATTGCGTGCGCGAAACTTCCGCGAAGTCGTGGAGGACGGCGTCTATTACGGCCAACCTCATAGCGAGCCAGTCGAGCAAGGTGAGACGGATACGGTATTCGAGGTCGGCGGTCGCCGCTTTGGGACGACGGCGGAGAAGGTGGATGGTGGATACCGGGTTAACGGGCGGAAGTTCTTTGTCTCGCTATCGGATTCCGCACCTTATTTCGCGACTCCGGCAATCCTAATCGGTGACGCGCCATGGATCGAACGCACGCTGTACCTGAAGGTCCCGCGCGAGACACCGGGGCTGACCTTCTCCGGTGATTGGGACCCGATCGGTATGCGTGCCACGGTCAGCCGTAACATGGAATTGAAAGACGTGTTCGTACCGGACGACGGAGAGGTCCTACCGCCAGGCGTCTTCGGCGGTTTGTATCTCACCTCGGCGCATGGGCCGCTGCTGTTCTCCGCGACTTTCATGGGAATGATGCAACGGGCCTATGATTTCACCCTCGACTACCTGACAGGCGGCATCGAGGGGGCGGCGCCCAAAGCGAATGTTGGTCCTGTCATGGGCAACGGGATCGCCGATATGCTCTTTAAGCTCGAGGCGGCAAAAGCGCTCTATTACCGCTCCGTCTCAGAAGCGAAGCTCAAGCCCAATCACGAAATTCGCCAACGCGCTCGCGCCGCGCATGTCATGATGCAACGCAGCTGTGTTGAGGTCGCGCAAGAGGCCATTCGCGTTTGCGGCGGTCGCGCGTTGTTGAAGCAATACCCGTTGGAGCGTTTCCTGCGAGATGCGCAAGCTTCGTCAGTGATGCGCCCTTGGACACGGGAAATCGCGACGGAAGCGGCCTGGGAAAGTGCCTTGCGGTTCGCGCGAAAGAAGAACGGTTCGGAGAAAAATACGTAGATGAATTTCTATAGGCACCATCGGCGTCATTCCCGCGAATGCGGGAATCTAGAGTTTCGTCGCGCCTAGCTGGATCCCCGCCTTCGCGGGAATGACGAGGGAGGTTAACGTGAAGATTTTGTACTTTGAGGATTTCAAATTGGGCATTTTGCGCGGCACTGATGTGGTCGATGTCTCGGCAGTCGTTCAGGACGTCCCACACACGGGCCCCCACGATTTGATTACCAATTTGATCGCCGATTTTGACAATTATCGCGCGCGACTCGAAGCCGCCGCCGCGGATGGTACCGGTGTGGCCGTCGACAGTGTGCGCATTCGCCCACCTTTGCCGAAACCTGGCAAGATAGACTGCATGGCGGTCAATTATATGGAGGACGGCACCCGCGACGCGCCGGCACCCATTAACGCGTTTCACAAAGCGCCCGAGGCGGTCATCGGCTGCGGCGATACGATGGTATTGCCGGACGTCCCCGCGACAGTGTTCGAGGGTGAGGCGGAACTTGGTGCGGTGATTGGCAAGACGGCGACCAATGTCTCGGCGGCGAACGCCATGGATCATATCTTCGGTTATGTGAACTTCATCGACGGCTCTGCCCGCAATCTGCCGCCGCCCGGCAACACGTTCTTCCAGGTGAAATCTCGTGACACGTTCGCGCCGATCGGTCCTTACATCGTGACGGCGGACGAGATCGACGATCCGCAGTCGCTGCAAGTGCGACTTTGGAATAACGGCACCTTGATGCAGGATTTCAACACCGACGATATGGCGCATAAAATTCCGCGTTGTATCGAATGGCTGAGTTCAATCCACACATTGTCGCCAGGTGACTTGGTGGCGACGGGAACGAATCACCGCGGCCTTAACGCGTTCCTCGATGGAGATAAGATCGAGTTGGAGGTTGAAGGATTGGGCCGGCTAAATTTTAACATTCGGGACGATTTGAAACGGACTTGGGGGCGCGATACGCGCCTCCAGCATGCGGAAAAGGGGTTGGAAGGGGCACATACGCCGCAACTAACCGGAAAATATGCTTAGCGTTGAGAGGAGCGTAAAATGACACTGAGTATTCGACAGGTAGGTCCTTGTTTCGCCGGGGAAGTTTCCGGCATCGATCTCACTCAACCTCTCGGTTCCGACGATATTGCGGCCATCCACGACGGGATGGACACCTACGCTGTGCTTGTCTTCCACGGTCAGGATTTGAGTGACGAACAGCAGCTCGCGTTCAGCCGCAGCCTTGGCGATCTGGAAGAGGCTGTCGGGACCAGCCTGCGGGGCAAGGACGAATACCGCCTGCCGACGACATTCGCCGATGTCTCGAATCTGGATAAAGACAACAAGCCCTTTGCCTATGACGACCGCCGCCGCCTGTTCGCCATCGGCAACCGCCTCTGGCATTCCGACAGCTCGTTCAAGGTTGTGCCGGCGAAATACTCGATCCTACATGCGCGCAGCATCCCATCCAAAGGCGGAAACACGGAGTTCGCTGATATGCGCACGGCTTACGAGTCGTTCGACGACGAGACTAAGGAGCTGATCGAGGATCTGGTGTGCGAGCATTCGCAGATGTACTCGCGCCGTCTCCTTGGCTTTACCGATTTCAGCGAGGAGGAGCAGGGTCGCTTCCGCCCGGTGCGGCAAAGTCTTGTGCGCACCCACCCCTTGACGGGCAGGAAGTCGGTCTACCTCTCGTCGCATGCGGGCGACATTCTCGGCTGGCCGCGTCCGGAGGCGCTCTCGCTGTTGCGCGACCTGACGGAGCAGGCGACCCAGCGCGAATTTGTCCACAGCCACGAATGGCGCCAGCACGACCTGGTGATTTGGGACAATCGGCGCACCATGCATCGCGCCCGCCCGTTTCCCTCGCAAGAAGCCCGCGACATGCGCCGAACGACCCTGCGCGGAGAAGGCCCAACGGCGGAGCAGCAGGCGGCCGCTTGAGGCCTTTGCGGGAATGACAAAGGTAAATCAAGAGCGGAAAAGTGAGGGCTCTTTTACCGAGCCTTAACCCAACTTAATCACCTTACCCTCAACGTGAGAACGCTCCATCGCGTCGATCAGCGCGTGGCGCACGACAGCATCGTTAAAATCGGGTGAGCCCGCAGCACCCGCTTCGAGCGCCTGGGCAAACCGGGCGTAGGCCTGCCCGACATTTCGCCCGGGACCGGCGGCCATATCCGCCGGAATGAGGCGGTAACTGTCGGGGGGTGTGATCTCCACCATGGCATCATTCCCGATGGCCATGTGAAGTTGGCTCGGCCCGATATTGACGGACTTGGACGTCAGCACGATGGTTCCCTTGCGGCCGTAAATCTCCATGCGCGTACCACTTGCATTGTGGGGCACGCTGGCCACTTGGTAGGAAACGTCGGCACCGTTTTTCAGCAATCCGGTGGCAGTAACAGTATCCGGCGCGTCCACGGGGAAATCGTCCCCTGTGACCGCATGCTTCCACATGTCGATGCGCGTCGTCACCCGCGCACTGACTTCGGCGAACTCACCCACAATGTAACAGAGCGCATCGATGGAGTGCCCGCCTGGGATGGTCATCGGGTTGGCGCCATTGGCGCGAATCCCCTGCCAGATACGTCCGTCACCCCGCTCGGTAATCGCATTGACCATCACGCTCAGGTTCACGGTGACGATGTCGCCGATATCGCCATTGGCGACCAGATCGCGGGCATACATCACCGCTGGGTCACTCTGCGCCTGAAGGCCAACTAAACTCGATACCCCAGCCGCCTTGGCGCTATCGGCCATCTCCGTCGCGTCCGCCAGATGGGCGCCGAGCGGCCATTCGCAGCACACGTGCTTCTTCGCGTCGATCGCGGCGGTGACCAGTTGTTTGTGCAGAGGCACGCGGACTACAACAGCGATCAAGTCGACATCGGGATGCGCCACCATCTCACCCATATCGTGAAAGGCGAGTTCGGCGCCGAACTTTTCTGCGGAAGCGCGCGCAGTCTCCTCATGCGCGGTACAAACGGCCTTGAGTTCGTAATTCGGCAACGCTTGCAATGCCGGTACATGGGCATTCGCCCCCCAGCCACTTCCGCCCGGTGTCACGGTTGCGCCGACAATGCCGACCCTGAATTTATCTGCCACGATGATTGTCCTTACCTGTGATGATTTTGCAGAAGAACGCCTCGACGCTGCGGCGTGATTGCTTTATGAGACGCATTTAAGTCTCAAAGAGACGAGGAGTAGTTCCGGCTGTCGCAAGAGCAGGCTTTTTGCTAACGCGAAAGCGTCCTCGCAACTCGAAACCCGCGGGTTTTGTACCGGACTGTCGAATCTTCCCCGGTGCGTCCCCAATTTCTTTATTGCGCGCGCGGTCTATTCGATCGGGATGAAGAGCGAGTGGCGGAGTTGGCCACCGACTGATTTCGAGAGGTGGCCTTTCCCAGAGATGTCCTCGACCAGGATAATCTCACCGGCCTTGATCTCGCGGACTTCGCCGTCGCTGGCGGTGATCTGCGCACCCGCATCCAGGTTGACGATGTATTGGCGACGTGGGGCTGGATGCCAATCGAGGTCGTAATCGCCCGAGGTCTCGCGGAAGATGATGCCGTTGGCGGGCATACGGGCCGAGTATTTGGAGAAATTGCGTTCCTCGGCCCATTCGATCTCGATATCGCGAAAGTGCGATTCGCCGTTCTCGTCTTCGTACAGATTGTGGATGCGCATGTGTTTGCCTCCTCGTTGAGATGATTTTAGCCATTTTCATTCCCGCGACGGCGGGAATCCAGTGGTTCTATGTGCCGAACCAGTCGCGCAATGCGTCTTCTAAGGAGGCATTCGTCTCAGCCAGACGGGCGTCGAGACTTTTCGGCCGTTCCCGCAGGACAGTCGCATCTAATTGAGCAGCGATGTCATCGACGGCTTCGTTGGCGGTGCCGTCATAGATGATTGTCTTCAGTCCTTGTCTCAGCGATGCGAGGGCGTGCCCGCTAAACCCCGCGCAATCGAGGACGGCGTCGATGTCGGCATCCGGGTGTGCCTCCCGTGTTTGCTGGATGACGGATTGGAACCAAGCGGGGCCAGCCGAAGAGGCCGCCGCCGGGGCGCTGAGTAGAATGATGGGTGTCGACAATTCCACCGCTACGGCTGCCGCCGCGAGTGCGTGCGGCAGGCCGTAGAGGGTGATTGCTTTTCTGTCCGCCGGCATGGTGGCGACAGTGAAGCCGAAGCTTTAGCCGAGCGCTGCCATCGCGACGGCCGTGTCGGACATCCGGTTGGAGAAGCCCCATTCGTTGTCGTACCAGGACAACACGCGCACGAACCGGCCTTCCAGAACCTGGGTCTGCGTCAGATCGAAGATCGAGCTCGCCGGGTTGTGGTTGAAGTCGATAGAGACGAGTGGCTCGTCATTGGTGTCCAGGACACCTTTCAGCGAGCCGGCGGCGGCTTGTTGAATGGCACCGTTGATCTCCGCCACGTCGGTGTCGCGGGCGGCATCGAACTTGAAGTCGATCAGCGAGACGTTCGGGGTCGGGACCCGGATCGAGGTACCGTCGAGTTTCCCGTTGAGTTCCGGCAGAACGAGGCCGACGGCCTTTGCGGCGCCCGTTGATGTCGGGATCAGGGATTGCGAGGCAGCACGCGCGCGGCGCGGGTCCGAATGCAGCGTATCCGTGGTCCGCTGATCGCCGGTGAAGGCGTGGATCGTGGTCATGTAGCCACGTTCGATGCCGATGGCCTGATTTAGGACATAAGCGACCGGGGCGAGACAGTTGGTGGTGCACGAAGCGTTGGACACAACCGTGTGGCTCGATTCCAGCTGGTCGTGATTGATGCCGTAGACCAGGGTCAGATCGGCACCCGATGCGGGGGCGGAGACCAGAACGCGTTTGGCGCCGGCTTCCAGATGCTTCGAGGCGGATTCCTTATCCGTGAAAATGCCGGTGCATTCCATGGCGATATCAACGTCGAGCTCCTTCCAAGGAAGCTTCGCCGGGTCGCGTTCGGCGGTGACTTTGATCTTGCCCTTGCCGACATCCATCCAGTCGCCGCCGGTGGTGATCTCGTTGGCGAGCCGGCCATGGACCGTATCGTATTTCAGCAGATGGGCGTTGCTCTTCGTGTCGCCCAAATCGTTGATGCCGACGAATTCAATGTCGTCGCGTCCGGCTTCGATTGCCGCCCGCATAACCAAGCGACCAATTCTGCCAAAACCGTTGATACCTACACGCACTGCCATTTTCAGTTTCCTTATACTCGTTCGCGAATGGCGGCTTCGACTGCTGCCACCGTTATACCGAAGTGTTCGTAAAGCTGGCCCGCCGGCGCCGATGCGCCAAAGCTGTCCATGCCGACAAATCCACCGTTGAGTCCAATATAGCGATCCCATCCGAGGCGAACAGCCGCCTCAACCGCGACCCGCGTGGATCCTGGGCCCAATACCTCAAATCTATAGGCGTCGTCCTGCGCATCGAAAAGTTCTTGGCACGGCATTGACACAACCGCTGTGCCGATACCATCCGCTTGAAGGGCGTCGCGAGCAGCGAGCGCGATTTCGACTTCTGAGCCCGTGGCGAGGATCGTGGCTTTGCGCTCGCCCTCCGCATCGGCGGCGATATAACCGCCCCTTGCCGACAAATTTTCGGAAGAATGTGTCGTGCGCGTCGGTGCCAAGCCCTGCCGGGTGAGCGCCAATACCGAGGGCGTTTCCGTCGATTGCAGTGCAATTTGCCAGCACTCCGCCGTTTCGATGGCGTCGCAAGGCCGGAAGACATTGACGTTCGGGATCGCCCGCAGGCTCGATAATTGCTCGACCGGCTGATGGGTCGGGCCATCCTCGCCAAGGCCAATGGAATCGTGGGTCATGACATAGATGACCCGCTGCTTCATCAGTGCGGACAAGCGGATCGAGGGGCGGCAATAATCGGTGAAGATCAAGAAGGTTGCACCGTAGGGAATAAATCCGCCATGCAGCGCGATTCCGTTCATTGCGGCCGCCATGCCGTGCTCGCGCACGCCGTAATAAATATGCGAGCCGCCGTAATTCGCCGCACTGACTGCGTCCATGCCGTCGGCCAGCGTTAGGTTCGAGCCAGTCAGGTCGGCGGAGCCACCGATCAGCTCGGGAACGGCCTTGGTCAGCACGTTAAGTGTTTTCTGAGAAGCTTGGCGTGTCGCCAATTTGGGCAGGTCGGCTGCCAGTTCTTTCTTATAATCGTCGATGGCTTGGTCGAACCCTTCCGGCAGATCGCCCGCGACCGTGCGCTCAAACGTGGCGCGTCGGTCAGCGGCCATCGCGGCAAGGCGACCGTTCCAGGATTGCCGCTCATTCTCGGCGCGGCGGCCAGTGGCGCGCCAAGAATCGAGGATATCCGCCGGCACCTCGAACGGCGCGTGTGGCCAATCGAGCTTCTCCCGCGTCGCCGCGATTTCGTCATCGCCGAGGGGGGCGCCGTGTGTTGCGGATGTGCCTTCCTTATTAGGCGCACCGTAACCGATCACCGTTTTACACGCGATGAGCGATGGTTTGTCTGTCTTCTTAGCGGCCTTGATGGCGGCGGCGATGGCGCCGTGATCGTGTCCATCGATTCGGGTCGTGTCCCACCCGCTGGCTTCGAAGCGCATTAATTGATTATCGCTGACCGCCATATCGGTCGGCCCGTCGATGGAGATGTCGTTATCGTCGAACAGCAAGATTAGCTTGCCGAGCTTGAGGTGTCCGGCGAGCGATATCGCTTCGTGACTGATGCCTTCCATCAGGCAACCGTCGCCGGCGAATACGTAGGTATGATGATCTACTATGTCGTCGCCGAAACGCACCGCCATCATGCGCTCCGCAAGCGCCATACCGACCGCGTTGGCAATGCCTTGGCCGAGCGGACCCGTAGTGGTTTCGATCCCGCGCGCATGGCCGTATTCCGGGTGGCCCGCGGTATTGCTGCCGAGTTGGCGGAAATTACGAACTTGGTCGATGTCGACGTCTTCGTAGCCGGTCAGATAGAGCAATGAATACAACAACATCGAGCCGTGACCGTTTGAAAGGACAAATCGGTCGCGGTCAGGCCAATCCGGTGCGCTGGGGTCGTATTTCAGAAATTGTGTGAACAGGACGGTGGCAATGTCTGCCATCCCCATTGGAGCACCCGGGTGCCCGGAATTCGCTTGTTGGACGGCATCCATCGATAGAGCGCGGATGGCGTTGGCCATTTGTTTGGGGTCGGCGGTCATGGCGGGCACGGCGGCTTCCTCGGGCTTGGAAAGTATCTGCCGCGGGGAATCGCGGCGCTGCTCGAAACACGCGGCAACATGCCGCCCGTTTACGAGCCCGTCAATGCCGTGCGAGCGACTCTAAATCATCGTCGTAAAAACGCTATGTTACTGCTTTGATTCCACTGTTATTGACGCATCTCGGAGCCATGCGTATTTTGCGCCCTTGGTATCGCCCTCATGGGCGTAAAACGCAGAATCCGCGCCGGAAAGAACAAATGTCCCGACTCGCAGACGCTGAAAAAAGGTTACATGGCGCGATTTCACGTCTTGAAAGCTCATTGTCGGCGCGGGCTGAAAGCGCGGCGGATCAATCAGCTGTCGAGGCGGATTTGCGCGAACGAGCCTCCACGGCCGAGGCCGAGCGGGATGAAATGGAAAAGCGTATGAGTACCGCGGCGGTTCGATTGGATGCGACCATCGAGCGGCTACGTAGCACGCTGAGCGAGTGATGGTGCCCCAATGAGCGACGTCACGATAGAGATCAACGGCCGAGCCTATCAAATCGCCTGCGAGGACGGTCAGGAAGAACATCTGCAGAGGCTCGCGGAATTTCTCGAGAAACGCCTGCAAGATGTCGCGTCCACCGTGGGGCAGGTCGGGCAAGAACGTCTGCTCGTCATGGCCGGACTTCTGATCGCGGACGAGCTGTCTGACTCGTTGGCTGAGATCGACGAAGCGCGTGCCAATCCCAATCCCGAGACGGTGCGACACCTCCAGGACGAAGCTTCGGAGAAGGCGGAAGCGAAGGCGGCGCATATCTTCGAATTGCTGGCCGATCGGATCGAGACTATTGCGGAGACAATCGAACAAGCTTAGGTAAGGGGCGGGCGGTTCGCTGCGCGGTGCGACGGCTTTGTTATCCCAGGGGCTATACTTCCTCTAGGGAGCTGTCCCTGTCGGGATCTTGGTCTCGGCATATGGCACCCACCTGGTAACCCAGGCCCACGAGGATCAACAAGTTCCGACGGCCAATGCGGCTCCGCCCACAATTCCTCTGACTTGCGGTTGGTATGAGCGACCTAATCGAGATCAAAAAAGTTTTGCGCGCTCAAGTCACGCGAACTCGGGACATGGCCGCGCGGGAGACGACGGACACGTCAGATGGCTTGATCCGGAATTTTCCGACATCGCTCATCCCGGAAGAGCCGAGTGTAATATCGGGTTTTTCTCCGATCGGCTCCGAGATCGATCCTTTGCCGCTGCTCGCAGATCTGCGCGAAAAGGGACACGACTCCGCCTTGCCGATTGTCGTGGCCAAGGGCGAGCCGTTGGTTTTCCGGCTGTGGTCGCCCGGTGACGAAATGGCGTCCGGGCCGTTCGGCGTCCAAGAACCGCTTCCGTCCGCTCGTGAAATTGCTCCCGAAATTCTCCTGATCCCGTTACTGGCGTTTGACCGCCGAGGGTATCGCCTGGGATATGGGGGCGGGTTTTATGACCGCACCCTCGAGAGATTGCGCGCCGATGGCCAGCCGGTGGCGGTTGGCATTGCATTTGCGGATCAAGAATTCGACGCCGTGCCGGTGGCGGCGTACGATCAACCGCTTGACTGGATCGTCACCGAACGCGAAGCCATCGAGATTGGAGCCTAATTGATGCGAATACTGTTTTGTGGCGATGTGGTGGGGCGAAGTGGGCGCGATGCGATTGCCGACCATCTGCCGCGGCTTCGCGAGGAATTGAAACTAGAGTTCGTCATCGTCAATGGCGAGAACGCGGCGCATGGTTTCGGTATCACGGAGAAAATTTGTGAGACGTTGTTCCAGGCCGGTGCCGACTGCATCACCGGCGGAAATCATTCTTGGGACAAGCCCGAGATCGCGCCTTACATGGACAGCGACCGGCGGATGCTGCGACCGATCAATTACCCGGACGGCACACCAGGCCGGGGTGTCGCCGATTTCGTGACCGGTAGAGGGGCCAAGGTCAAGGTTATCAATGTTATGTGCCGCCTATTCATGGAATTGCTCGACGATCCATTCAAGGCGGTGGAGCGTGAATTGCCGATGGCGGCCCCTAAGCCCGGCGGCTATGCCGCGGTTATTATCGACGTGCATGGCGAAGCCACCAGCGAGAAGATGGCAATGGGCCATCTGGCGGACGGTAAGGCCAGCCTCGTTGTGGGAACCCATACCCATGTGCCTACCGGTGATGCGCAAATTCTGGAACATGGGACCGGATATCAGACTGATGCCGGAATGTGCGGCGACTACAATTCAGTCATTGGCATGGAAAAGAGTGCCGCATTGCAACGGTTTCGTCGCCGGTTCCCCAGCCCGCGCCTGACGCCAGCGGAAGGTGAAGCGACATTGTGCGGTACATTTTTGGAGACGGATGACGCCACGGGATTGGCGCGGCGGATTTCGCCGGTCCGTGTCGGCGGTCGGCTCCAGGAACAGCTACCTTTGTTCGACGACTGATTAAAGTCTCGGAAAAGCTCTGGCTGCCCAAAATTCGCCATATTGGCCCTTTAGAAGGGCGGTAGAGCTAGGCTTTTCTTCACAATATCTGGTATAACGACCCTTCTTATACACATCCAATTGACAACAGAGACGATTACGATTCGCCATGGCTGGTCATTCACAGTTTAAAAACATCATGCACCGCAAAGGTGCGCAGGATAAAAAACGCGCTAAGCTTTTCGCCAAGCTCGGTCGAGAATTGATGGTCGCGGCGAAAGAAGGAGGCCCGGATCCTTCCGGTAATCCACGTTTGCGCTCCGCGATTACAACGGCACGCAGCCACAATATGCCGAAGGACAATATGGACCGCGCGATTGCCCGCGGTGCAGGTGATACCGAAGGCGCGAATTTCGAGGAGATTCGCTACGAAGGGTATGGGCCCGGCGGGGTGGCATTGATCGTCGAGGCGTTAACCGACAATCGCAATCGGACGGCGTCGGAAGTACGCTCCGCCTTTTCCAAGTTCAATGGCAATATGGCGGAGACAGGCGCGGTGAGTTTTCTGTTCGACCGGATGGGTGAAATCAGATACGCGGCTGATGCTCGCGATTCGGAGGCCGTATTTGAAGCCGCCCTCGAGGCTGGAGCCGAGGACGTCGAATCAAACGATGAATCTCACGAGATTAATTGTCAGCCCGAGAATTTGCATACCGTCGCGGGTGCGCTTGAAGGCGATCTGGGGGAGCCCCAATCCGTGCAACTCATCTGGAAGCCTCAGACGACGGTCTCGCTCGAAGAGAAACACGCATCGACCCTTTTGAAATTATTGGATGCGCTGGACGACAATGATGACGTGCAGTCGGTTTCGGCCAATTACGAAATCGCCGATGACGTCATGGAACGATTGACGACGGTTTGAACGCCAACCGCTCCATACGCGTGATCGGGCTTGACCCCGGACTCCAGAACACGGGCTGGGGAATTATCGATATTGCGGGCAATAGATTGACCCATGTCGCTGACGGTACCGTCCGAACGACGCGGTCCGATCCATTGGCTTTGCGGTTGAGAACTTTGCATGAGGGACTGGCCGAAGTGCTGACCTTTTACGAACCGGACGAATCGGCGGTTGAGGAAACTTTCGTCAACAAGAACCCAACCACAACCTTGAAGCTCGGCGAGGCGCGCGGTGTCGTCTTGCTCGCACCCGCTTTGGTAGGACTGCCGGTAGCGGAGTATTCGGCTAACCGGATCAAGAAATCCGTCGTCGGCGTCGGCCATGCGGGTAAGCCGCAGGTCCAAATGATGGTGCAGCGGCTGCTTCCCGGCTGCGATTTTGACAGCGCGGATTCAGCTGACGCCTTAGCAGTGGCGATTTGCCATAGCCATTTCGCGGGCACGGAGCGTCGTTGGTCGGCGGCCGAAGCGGGAGCAAAGGCGTGATTGCGTCGCTCAAAGGTGTGCTCGACTCCGTGGCGGAGGAATCCGCCATCGTTGATGTCGGCGGTGTTGGCTATTTGGTGTTTTGCTCGGGCCGGACATTGTCGCAATTGCCGCAACCAGGCGAAGCGGTTCGATTCGTGGTCGAGACCCATGTACGCGAGGATCACATTCATCTCTACGGTTTCGCGGAGTCGGGTGAGCGAGATTGGTTCCGCCTTTTGACGACGGTTCAGGGTGTCGGCGCGAAGGTAGGTCTCGCCATTCTCTCGGCGCTGGGGCCTGAGGAATTGGTCCAAGCGGTTGTGGCACAGGATAAAGCTGCGGTGTCACGCGCCAATGGCGTCGGCCCGAAGCTT
This sequence comes from Alphaproteobacteria bacterium, assembly GCA_049601975.1. Lineage (GTDB taxonomy): Bacteria > Pseudomonadota > Alphaproteobacteria > UBA8366 > UBA8366 > UBA6544. Next base: position 20,670 of record JBMYRC010000001.1, read on the forward strand.
GCGGGTCGGATTGTCTTGGAACTGAAAGACAAGGTCAGCGGCCTGGTTCCGGCGGCATTCGAGATATCCGCAGGGCCGAGCGCAACCGTTGGGGGAAGCTCGGAAGACGCGGTTTCTGCATTGGTGAATTTGGGTTTTCAGCGGACCGATGCCTTCGGCGCCGTGGCGCGTGCGGGTCAGAAGCTCGGCGAGGGCGCCGAGGTCGACGCCTTGATCCGAGCGGGCCTTCAGGAGCTTAGCCAGTGAGCGAGCAAATGGATCGGATCGTCGACCCGGAGTTCGACACCGCGGATCACACTGATTTTACTCTGCGACCGCAGACACTCGACGATTTTATTGGTCAAAAAACCGTTCGGGAAAACCTGTCGGTATTCATTCGCGCCGCGAGCGAACGCGGCGAAGCCCTTGATCACACATTGCTGCATGGCCCGCCGGGGCTGGGTAAAACCACCTTGGCACAAATCATCTCGCGCGAGCTTAATGTCGGTTTCAGGGCGACCTCCGGCCCGGTTATCGCCAAGGCGGGCGATTTGGCGGCGATCCTCACTAATTTGCAGCCGCAGGATGTGCTTTTCATCGACGAAATTCACCGCCTCAATCCGGCGGTCGAGGAAATCCTGTATCCCGCGATGGAGGATTTTGAACTCGACTTGATCATCGGTGAAGGGCCGGCGGCCCGTTCGGTGCGCATACCGCTGCAGCCCTTTACCTTGGTGAGTGCGACCACGCGTTCCGGTCTTATCACGACACCTTTACGGGAGCGGTTTGGCATTCATCTGCGGATGAATTTTTATGAATTGGACGAATTGCGCGAAATTGTTGTACGCGGCGCGAACCTGCTGGAGACACCGTTGGAGGTGGACGGCGCAACGGAAATCGCGCGCCGCAGCCGGGGTACGCCGCGCGTCGCTGGACGCCTGCTGCGGCGGGTGCGCGACTTCGCCATGGTCGATGGGACTGAAAAGATTGACGCCAAGGCCGCGGATGCGGCATTGCAACGCCTGGGCGTGGATGCGTTGGGCCTAGATGCCATGGATCGTCGATATCTCACTTGCGTCGCGGAAAATTACGGCGGCGGGCCGGTTGGTGTCGAGACGCTGTCCGCTGCTCTCGCGGAAGAACGCGACGTCATAGAGGATGTGATCGAGCCTTATCTCATGCAGGAAGGTCTCCTCCAACGGACCCCGCGTGGCCGCATGTTGGCGAGACAGGGCTGGAGCTATCTTGGGATCGAGGCGCCCAAGACGGCGATGGAGCAGTTCGATCTATTGAGCACCTTCGATGAGGGCGAGGTGCCGGATGCCTGAAGCCCACGTGTTCCCGTTGCGGGTTTATTATGAGGACACGGACGCCGGCGGGATTGTCTATTACGCCAATTATTTGCGCTTCGCCGAGCGCGCGCGGACCGAATTCCTCCGATCCGTCGGCGCAGATCACCAGACTCTCATGACCGAGGACGGCATCGCCTTCACTGTGCGGCAATGCGCGGTGGATTATATGCAACCCGCATATCTCGATGATGCGCTGACCGTCCATACCCGGTTTCTCGAAGTGGGCGGTGCGAGCTTGCGGGCGGAGCAGACCGTGAAGCGGGATGCCGACGACCTCGCTCGATTGTTGGTCCGGCTCGCGTGTGTCGGGAATAACGGGAAACCGAAACGTATGCCGAAAGCATTACGGGCGGCGTTCGCCGAAAAATCGGTATCGCCGAAGAATGAACAAATAACAGCGGAACGGAATTAATACCGAATGGAACAGGTAGTCGTTGATGGCGCCGTCGGACAGGCGCTTGGGCATTCTCAATTGACGCTTTGGAGCCTTTTCCTCAGCGCGGATTGGATCGTTAAGTCCGTAATGCTCGTCTTATTGGTGGCGTCGGTTTGGTGCTGGGCGATCATCTTTGATAAGACTTTCAGGTTTCGCCGGCTGCAGCGCCGGGCCAATAAATTCGAGGACGAGTTTTGGTCGGGTGGATCGTTGGAGGAATTGTACGAGCGTGTGGGCCAGCAGCCGTCCGATCCGATGACGGCGGTGTTTTCGGCGGCGATGCGTGAATGGCGTCGCTCTTCCGCCAAGGGCTTGGTTTATAGCGAAGCCGGGAGGTCTGGACTGAGAGACCGGCTGGAACGGGTCATGCAGGTGACCGTCGCCCGCGAGATCGAGCGTCTCGAGCGCTACATGATGTTCCTCGCGTCGGTTGGGTCGACGGCGCCATTCGTCGGTCTCTTCGGTACCGTTTGGGGCATTATGAATAGCTTTCAGTCGATCGCGGTGACGAAACAGACGAATTTGGCTGTTGTCGCCCCCGGCATTGCCGAAGCGTTGTTCGCGACCGCGCTAGGACTGGTCGCGGCCATTCCGGCCGTCATCGCTTACAACAAGCTGTCGACCGATTTGGGCCGCTACGCTGGGCGCATGGAAACGTTCGCTGGAGAATTCATCGCAATACTATCGCGCCAGATCGAGGAAACGAGCTAGGACGATGGCGATTCAAACCAACAATAATGGGCGTTTCGGTGGCCGTGCTCGCCGCTATCAACCGATGGCGGAAATCAATGTGACACCGTTCGTCGACGTCATGTTGGTGTTGTTGATTGTCTTCATGATTACGGCACCGCTGTTGACGGTGGGTGTGCCGGTGGATTTGCCGAAAACCCGAGCGGCGGCGTTGTCGGATACGGACGAGCCCTTGGTAGTGACGATCAACGCGACGGGCGCGATTTTCCTGCAGGAGCATGAGACGCCGATTGAAAACTTGGTGCCGCGGTTGGTGGCGGTTACCGGCGCCAATCCGGATATCAAGATTTTCGTTCGCGGCGATAAGGCGATCCCTTATGGCAGCGTCATGGAAGTCATGGGCGCGATTAGCGCCGCGGGTTTCAAAAAAGTTTCGCTGATGGCGGAACTACCAAAGCCGGGTGCTCCTAAGAGCACTGCCCGCCCGCAAAACAACCGGCGATGACGGAGAGCTTGAATGCGCGTTCCGTTGGTGATTTCGATCGGCTTTCATATCGCGATTTTTGTTTTCGCGTTATACGGATTGCCATCGCCGAGCCAAAGCATCGTAATGGAACATCGGGTAATAGATGTCGAAATCGTCTCCACGACCGAGACACTGGAGCCGACGCCCGTGCCGAAACCGGCACCGCCACCGAAGAAGACGGTGAAAGTGCCACCACCCAAGCCGCCAGCACTGCCGAAACAAGTGGCCGCCCTGCCGCCGGCTCCCGAGCCTGCGCCGGCACCTCCGCCGAAGCCAGAACCGCAGCCCAAGCCGGTCGAAGCGAATCTGGATCCCACACCGCCGGAGCCGAAAGCGAAGCCAAAACCCAAACCTGCGTCGCCGAAAGTTGCGCCTCGTCCGAAACCTCGTCCGAGGCAAGATTTCGCCTCGATGATGTTGAAGACGGTCCAAAAGCTGAAGGATGCGCCGCCACCGGCAAACCCGCGGGAAAAAGAAAAATCCTTCGATGAAAAAATGGCGGCTTTGATGAATCGAAAAAGTGTAACGGCGCCGGAGCGCGCGCAACGGGCACCGCTTGGTGAGAAGTTGACGATCAGCGAGATCGATGCGATCAGGCAACAGATCGAGCGATGCTGGTTGGTGCCCGCAGCCATTGGCGCAAAGGATGTCCAGGAGATGTCGGTTCAGGTTCGCCTGAAGCTGAACCCGGACGGGACATTGCGGGAATCCCGAATTGTCGACCGGTTCCGGATGGAGACGAATGCGACTTACAAGGCGGTTGCCGAGAGCGCGTTACGCGCGATTCGCAATCCACGGTGCAGCCGGTTTAATCTGCCGCTGCAAAAATACGACGTATGGAAGGACATGGTCTTGCGGTTCAATCCCGGCGAAATGGTAGGGCGGTAATGGGACAAGGTCTTGCGCGCGGTTTGCTCGCGGTTGGTATGGCAGTCGTTATTTCCTTCGGAGCAGGTCTACCACCATCGTTGGCATGGGCAGAGGTCCGCATCGACATTACGCGAGGGCATCTGGAGCCTTTGCCGATCGCGATCACGAATTTCTTTGGTAAAGGAACTCAGAATCAGGAAGTCGGTACTGATATCGCGACGGTGATTGCGGGCAATCTGGAACGTTCGGGATTGTTTAAGCCGATAGATAAAGGCGCTTTCCTGCAAAAACCCGAAGCGCTGCAGGTCCAGCCCCGCTATTCCGATTGGCGAGTCATCAATGCACAAGCGTTGGTGAACGGTAGTGTCAGTTTGCAGCCGGATGGCCGCCTGCGGGTCGCGTTCCGGCTATGGGATATCTTCGCGGAAGCGCAGATGACGGGTCTCGCTTATTTCACAGAACCGAACAATTGGCGCCGCGTCGCGCATATTATTTCGGATGCTATTTACAAACGGATCACCGGAGAGAGCGGTTATTTCGACACGCGTGTCGTCTATGTCGCTGAAAGCGGGCCGTTACGCCGCAGGGTGAAACGTCTGGCCATCATGGATCAGGACGGGGCCAATATTCGTTATCTGACCAATGGAGATGCTCTGGTTCTGACGCCTCGCTTCTCGCCGGCCGCGCAGGAAATTACGTATCTGTCCTATTTCAATAACACGCCACGCGTTTATTTGTTCAATATCGAATCAGGCCGCCAAGAACTGCTTGGCAATTTCAAGGGAATGACGTTTGCGCCCCGATTTACACCGGATGGGCAATCGGTCCTCATGGCCTTCGCGGAACGTGGGAATTCGGATATTAGGCTGATGGATTTGAGGACGCGGAAATCCACCAGACTGACAACGCATCCCGCGATCGATACATCGCCGAGTGGCTCTCCTGATTCGCGTTTCGTCGTCTTTAATTCGGATCGTGGCGGCTCCCCGCAGATTTATGTGATGAATATAGACGGCAGTAACGTCCACCGCATTAGTTTCGGGCGCGGGCGCTACGCGACGCCGGTTTGGTCGCCACGTGGTGATCTAATTGCTTTCACCAAGCAATTGTCGGGCAAATTTTATATCGGCGTGATGCGTCCGGATGGCAGCGGTGAGCGCCTTTTAACGAAGAGCTTTCTTGATGAAGCGCCCACATGGTCGCCGAACGGCCGGGTTTTGATGTTTTTCCGCCAGCAGCCAAGCGACTCGAAAGGCCGCGGTGGTCGAACTAGACTTTATTCGGTGGATCTGACGGGATACAACCTGCGCGAAGTAATCACGCCGGGCGACGCTTCTGACCCGGCCTGGTCGTCTTTATTACAATAATCATCACGAAATTTTGTGCACGACAGTTAAGTGGCACTATGAAATTTCTTGATAGGTGGTTGTATTTGAACAATTCACGTGCTTATTATCAGTACGTCGCAAGGGGACTTGTATTGAATCTTCGGCATTTTGACGGGTAAAGGTGAACCAATGCCTATTAAATTTTTGAGCATCGCTGCCGCTCTGTTGCTCGTTGCGGCATGTGCGACTGAATCGACCGACGAAGGAAAGACCGCTGGCGCGGGTGGTTCTAAAACCACAGGCGCTTCGTCGGCTCCCAGCAGCTCCGTGAACACTGGTTCGACAGTGTCAACGCCGTCGGCGGGATCTGCGGAAGAATTCGTTACGATCGGTGATCGTGTCTATTTTGGTTTCAATAAAGCGGAGATCAGAACTTCTGACGTTGCGACGCTGAACGATCAGGCCGCTTGGCTGAAGAAGTATCCCAGCATCACCATCGTCGTCGAAGGGCATTGCGACGAGCGTGGGACTCGGGAATACAATCTTGCGCTGGGTGAGCGCCGCGCCAATGCGGTGAAGGAATATTTGGTGAGTCGTGGTATCTCGTCAAACCGTGTGCAAACAATCAGCTACGGTAAGGAACGTCCGGCCGTTCTCGGTTCGAACGAATCCGCGTGGCAGCAAAACCGTCGCGGCGTTAGCATTGTAAAAGGTGGCGCGAGCTAAATTTCGATCAACGCTTTCAGCTGAATTATATGACGCGCGTCGTTATGGAACGGCGCGCGTCTTTGCGTCATAATCTGGCCGTATTTTAAGTCGAGCAAAGAGATTATGTTGGTCCGTACAGGAATTTTCAGTTTTTTCCCGCTCTTCGTTGTCGTGGCTTCCGTCTCAGCGGCCGCCGCGCAAGACTCGTCGATTGTTGGCGAATTGGAGCGGTTGCGCCGTGATATGAACACCTTGCAGGGTTACGTGTTTCGCGAGGGTAAGCGACCGACATCGGTACCCGGTGGCGCCGGATTGCTGGAATTTGCCGGTCAGGAATCGGTGTCTCAGCTTCAGCTGCAAATACAAGAGATGCGGCGGCAAATGCGAGATATGAACGGCCAGTTCGAGGAAATTAAGTTTAAAATTGGCCGCACCGCCGAACGTCTCGACCGGTTGGTCGCCGATGTAGACTTGCGATTACGGGTGCTGGAAGAAGGCCGCCCGAGTGTGGCGTCCGAACAATCGGTCTCCGCACCGCTCAACGCTGGACAATATTCAGCGTCGTCCAATTTGACATCGCCCACGACGAGGGTCATTTCGTCGGAGACAGAGAGTTCCCCGCCAAAGGGTAAAGAGCTTAAACCCGGTCAACGGCCCTTCGGTGTCATCAGCAAGAACGATTTGACGCGTTTTGAAGAGACAGGGACCGTTACCCCGTCGTCGAAAGCGCCGCCTCAGCCCCGTCGAACTGCCAGGACACTTGCGCCCGTAAATCAGCGTATCGCGAAGCCAAACGCCGCGCCGAGCCCGGCAGCAGTGACCGCCGCCGTTAATCCGACAGCGGCGAACAAGGGTCAAGTGGCAGCCTTGCCTGTAGGAACCCCGAAAGCGCAATACGACTATGCTTATGAATTATTGATGAAACGCGATCTGCCTAAAGCGGAAACCGCGTTGAAAGCATTTCTTGCTAACCATCCTGAACACGAGCTGGCTGATAATGCGACTTTCTGGCTGGGTGAGACCCATTATACTCGGAAGGATTATCAAGAAGCGATTCGGGTCTACTACGATGCCTATAAGAAGTATCCGAAGGGCAACAAGGCACCCGCGGTCCTGTTGAAGCTGGGTATGTCGCTGGCGACGATCGGCGAAAAAGAATCGGCCTGCTCGGCCTATGATGAACTGGCCAAATCCCACCCTAAGGCCAGCCCAAGAATTTTGGGAAATGCCGCTCGGGCGAGCAAATCGCTCGGCTGCGATTAAATGCTGTGGGCGCGCAGCCACATTTTGGCGTATCGCCGCGAGAATTTTCCGATAATCTAGAGAAACTTGGACCTTTCGAAACAGCACCTCGATTAGCCGTCGCTTGCTCGGGCGGCGCCGACAGCATGGCGTTGCTCGCGCTGTCCAAGCAATGGGCGGAACGGCATGGTGGGAAGGTCACAGCGTTGGTCGTGGATCATCGTCTGCGAGAAGACTCCACCTTTGAGGCAGAGACAGTGTCGAGCCGAGCGCGGCTGCTGGGCGTGGATACCTGTATTCTTACGCGTGACGGCGAGCCGATAGTTGCGAACATCCAAGCGCAAGCCCGTGCAGCACGGTATCGCTTGTTGGTCGAGTGGTGCGCGCGCAATGGAAACCTGCATCTGCTGCTGGGGCATCACCGTGATGATCAAGCGGAGACCTTGCGCATGCGCGAGGAGCGCGGTAGCGGAGACGATGGATTGGCGGGGATGTCGCCGATTCTCGAATACGCCGACGTGCGCTTGTTACGTCCGCTGTTACGCGTACCGAAATCTCGATTGCGAGCGACCGTGGCTGAATTCGGCATAGTGGCTGTTGAAGATCCGTCGAATAGTGATCCGCGTTTTCACCGCGTCCGCACGCGTCATAGTTTCACTGCGGAGGCAGACCGCGAAATCCTGTCCGGACGAGCCGATAGATATGGCGTTGATCGTTTCCATCGCGAAGAAGCGGCAGCGGCGCATTTGGCACAGAACTCGGAAATCCATCCCGAAGGCTACGCGACACTCGATCCGCATTCATGGAGACAAGTAGCTAATGACGTAGGGTTACGTGCGCTAGTCGCACTCTGCGCGATGATTGGCGGGCGTCGGCATCCACCGCACAGGGAAAAGGCCAAGCGGCTGCAAGAAGCGATTGTGAGAGATAGATTGGGCGGCGGGCGCACGATGTCTGGTTGCCGGATTGTCCCAAGCGATGGAAAATTGCTGATTTTACGCGAGTTGGCATTGATCGAGAGAGAAGGGAGGTTGGATGGGCGACAGTTGTGGGATGGACGCTTTCGCGTCGAATTTACCGATCAAGTGCATTTATCCATTGGAAAGCTGGGCGAAGATGGGTTGCGTGAGGTACTCGCGCGTCAACTGGACGTGCCAACCCATCATCTGCCAAAGTTGGTGCTGCCGACACTACCCGCCATTTGGGACCTTGAAGGTGTTTATCAGGTACCCCACCTATCCTACTTAAGAGATAGTACTGGCGCTGATGGGCTTTCAGTCAATAATGTGCAATTTACACCGATTCGCCCGTTACAGGCAACGCGCTTTACTTTATAGGAGCGACCGGTCAACACTATGTGGTCGCAAAACGGTGCGGAGGCGCCGAATTGATCGACGGGAGCAGTTAGAAACGTGAACCTTTTCAGCCGAAATATCGCGCTTTGGATCATCATTGTTATCTTGATGGTCGGGCTTTTTAACCTGTTCCAGGGCTCATCGAGCCGGAATACTCAGGCCGAAGTGCCATACTCGCAATTCGTGGCCGAGATCGACCGTGGCGATGTCTCCTCGGTGGTCATCGAAGGCAATAAGATCAGCGGCTTCTATAAAAACGGTACTACGCCCTTTACCGTCATTGCACCGGACGATCCGAAGCTGGTAGAACGGATGATTGCGCAAGGCGTCGAAGTGAAGGCACGCTCGGCGGACGACGAGATGCCGGCGCTGTTTGCCGTTCTCATCCAGTGGTTCCCGATGCTACTATTGATCGGTGTGTGGATCTTTTTCATGCGCCAGATGCAATCGGGCGGTGGCCGCGCAATGGGCTTTGGTAAATCGCGCGCCAAATTGCTGACAGAAAAATCGGGCCGCGTTACTTTTGAAGATGTGGCCGGAATTGATGAAGCAAAACAGGAACTGGAGGAAATTGTCGAATTCCTCCGCGATCCACAAAAATTCCAACGCCTGGGCGGTCACATTCCCAAGGGTGTTTTGTTGGTGGGCCCCCCCGGTACAGGTAAAACGCTGTTGGCCCGCGCCATTGCCGGTGAAGCGAATGTTCCGTTCTTCACGATTTCGGGTTCGGAATTCGTTGAAATGTTTGTCGGCGTCGGCGCGAGCCGCGTCCGCGATATGTTCGAACAAGCGAAGAAAAACGCGCCGTGCCTGTTGTTTATCGATGAGATGGATGCGGTCGGCCGTCATCGCGGCGCCGGACTTGGCGGCGGCAACGACGAGCGCGAGCAGACCTTGAACCAGTTGCTGGTCGAGATGGACGGTTTCGAGGCAAACGAGGGTGTGATCCTGATCGCTGCGACGAACCGCCCGGATGTGCTCGACCCGGCATTGCTTCGACCGGGTCGTTTCGACCGTCAGGTCGTGGTGCCTAACCCGGATATTTTGGGGCGCGAGCTAATCCTCAAGGTGCATCTGCGCAAAGTACCGTTGGGCCCTGACGTGGTCGCCAAGACCATTGCCCGTGGCACGCCCGGCTTTTCCGGGGCGGATTTAGCAAATTTGGTAAACGAAGCCGCTTTGTTGGCGGCGCGCAAGAACCGCCGTGTTGTTTCGATGCGGGAACTCGAGGATGCCAAGGACAAGGTGATGATGGGGGCGGAACGACGTTCCATGGTCATGACCGAGGACGAAAAGAAGCTTACGGCCTATCATGAGGCCGGACATGCTTTGGCGACCGTTTACTCTCCAGCCTCCGATCCAATTCACAAAGCGACTATTATTCCCCGTGGCCGTGCCCTTGGCATGGTGATGCGCTTGCCCGAGAAAGATATGTTGGCGTTTGCCCGCGATCAAATCGAAGCGAACCTTGTCGTGGCCATGGGTGGTCGTGTCGCTGAATTGACGATCTTCGGACCCGAGAAGGTGACGACCGGAGCCTCGAACGACATCATGCAAGCGACCGACCTTGCCCGTAAAATGGTCACGGAGTGGGGTATGAGCGATAAGCTTGGGCCGCTTCGCTATAACGATAATCAGGAAGAAGTCTTCCTGGGGCACGCGGTGACGCAGACAAAGAACGTCTCGGAGGCAACGGCAGAGGTGATTGATGAAGAAATTCGTCGGATCGTTGATGAGGCGGATGTGAAATGCCGCGAGATCATCAAAGAACATGTCGATGAGCTGCATGCCATCGCCAATGGGCTGTTGGAATATGAAACACTGACCGGTGAAGATATTGCCGCGCTTATGCGTGGTGAGACGATTGTCCGCCCGAGTGCCGATGACAACGACGAAACAGAGAGCGGTGCGCGTTCGTCCGTGCCGAGTAGCGGTGCGGTGAAACCGGGATCAGAACCGGAACCGCAGCCGGGAAGTTAGAAGATTAAATTTTCGTGAAATGGCCCGCCTTGTGCGGGCCGTTTCGTATTGCGCCGCCCCAATGCCTAAAGTAAACACGGTTGATGCCTTTTTTGGCTATTTAGCGGGACACTGACGCATGACGCGTAAATATTTCGGCACCGACGGAATCCGCGGGACCGCGAATAAGGGACCCGTGACTCCGGGCACGGTATTACGGTTGGCGCTCGCCGCCGGGGAATTGTTTCGCCGGGGCGATCATCGCCACCGCGTCGTTATCGGCAAAGATACGCGGCTTTCGGGTTATATGCTGGAGCCGGCACTGACATCCGGATTTACAGCAATGGGGATGGACGTAATGCTGGTCGGCCCGATGCCGACACCCGCCGTCGCCATGCTGACGCGATCACTGCGAGCGGATGTCGGGGTAATGATTTCCGCATCCCACAATCCATATCAGGATAACGGCCTCAAACTCTTCGGGCCCGACGGCTATAAATTATCCGATGCCCAAGAGGAGGAGATCGAATCCTTGATGGACACCGAGGGCTTGGAGCTTGCGGAAGGCAAGGCACTTGGGCGAGCGACGAGGTTGGAAGATGCGCCCGGCCGCTATATCGAATTCGTGAAACAGACATTTCCGAAGCGTCTTCGACTCGACGGATTGAAGATTGTGGTGGATTGCGCGCATGGGGCCGCGTATCGAGTGGCGCCGACGGTCTTCCATGAATTGGGCGCCGAGGTGGTGCCGGTCGCCACGCAGCCGGACGGCACTAATATCAACCGCGACTGTGGTGCGACCAGCCCCGATGCGATGAGCCAGCAAGTAGTTACCCATGGCGCGGATTTGGGTATTGCACTAGACGGTGATGCAGACCGTTTGATCATCGCGGACGAACACGGTCACATCCTGAACGGCGATCAAGTGATGGCTTTGATCGCCAGCTCATGGCAGAAAACAGCTCGACTGCGGGGCGGCGGCGTCGTGGCGACGGTGATGTCAAATCTGGGTTTTGAGCGTTTTTTGGATGGCTTGGGCCTGGATCTGGTGCGAACCGCCGTCGGCGACCGCAATGTTGTCGATTACATGCGCACTCACGATCATAATGTCGGTGGCGAGCAGTCCGGCCATATTATTTTGAACGATTTCAGCACCACAGGCGACGGATTGATTGCTGCCTTGCAGGTGCTGGCTGCCGTCATCGATCAAGACCGTCCGATCAGCGAAGTTTGTCGTCTTTTCGAACCGCTACCACAGGTCCTCCGAAACGTACGATTCAACGGCGGCAAACCGCTCGATGCACCGACGGTTCTTGAAGCGATCTCCGATGGCGAAGCCCGCATGGCGAAGGTTGGACGCGTGTTGATCCGTCCCTCTGGCACCGAACCCTTGATCCGCGTGATGGCAGAAGGCGACGACAGCGCCTTGGTGGACGAAGTGGTCGGCGATATTGTCGAAGCGATTGAACGCGTGGCGCAAGGTTGATGGTGTCTTTAGTCAAACCCGGCCGGGTGCTAATCGTCGCCGGATCGGATTCCGGTGGCGGTGCGGGCATCCAGGCGGATATTAAATCCGTAACCGCGCTTGGCGGCTTCGCTATGACCGCGATCACCGCGCTGACCGCGCAAAACACTACCGGTGTTTACGGTGTCGTTCCCGTCGATACAGACTTCATCGCCCAGCAAATGCGCCTCGTGTTGGACGATCTAGGGGTGGACTGTCTGAAAACTGGCATGCTGCACAGCTCCGCCGTCATCGAAACGGTGGTTGATGTATTGGATGATGTTGCGCCGGAGCTCACCGTAGTCGCCGACCCTGTGATGTTTGCCAAGGGGGGACACCCTTTGCTCGAGCCAGAGGCAATGGATTCACTTCGCGGGCGCCTCGTACCGCGAGCGGCAATTTTGACTCCGAATATCCCCGAAGCCGAAGCTCTGGCGGATATGACGGTATCCAGTCTAGAGGATATGCAACGTGCCGGAGAGGCGATTATGGCCCTTGGTGCGAAAGCGGTGTTGGTTAAAGGGGGGCATCTCGACGGCGATCGTCTTACCGATGTGTTGGTGACGTCGGACGGTGTCGAGTTATTCCATGATGAGCGAATCCACACCAAAAATACGCATGGGACCGGATGTACGCTGGCGTCAGCCTTGGCGACAGGGTTGGCCAATGGGTTGGCGCTACGAGAAGCGGTTGAGCGCGCCCGCGACTATGTCCGTGCCGCCATCCTCGCCGCTCCTGGATATGGCGCTGGCCATGGACCCATGGATCACGGACACCCTTTACGCCGCTGACGTTTAAACCGGAGTTTCGTCATGACAATCGAAATCGACCCGATCACCACGTCTGTCATCCAGCACAGATTGACGGGCATCGTCGAGGAGATGGGCGAGGCGATGTTGCGCACTTCGTATTCGCAAATCCTCAACAGTAGCCGTGATTTCTCAATGGCGCTTTGCGATTCGGATGGGGGGCTGGTCTCACAGGCCGAGCATATTCCGGTTCACGTCGGTGCCATGTCCTGGGCGGCGAAGGAAGTGATCGAGTATTTCGGCGACGACATCCTGCCGGGTGATGTGTTCCTGTTGAATGACCCATATTACGGCGGCAGTCACTTGCCGGATGTGACTGTTATTGTACCGGTGTTCGCCGACGAGGCTTGTGTGTTCTGGACCCTCAATCGGGCGCATCATTCGGATATCGGCGGTGCGACCCATGGGGCTTATAACGCGGCGGCGACGGAAATTTGGCAGGAGGGGCTGCGCATTCCACCGATCAAACTTTATGAGGCCGGAAGGCGGCGTGACGACATCCACCGGATGCTCGCGGTGAATGTCCGACATCCCCGCGATTTCGAAGGCGATTTGGCCGCGCAAATTGGTTCGGTGAAATTGGGTGAGAACCGACTTGGGGAGTTGGTTGCCGAGTTCGGTACCGAAACTGTGACGGCCGCCAAGGAGCGCATTTTGGATGCGGCTGAAAAACAGGCACGTGCCGTCGTCGAAACTTGGCAAGACGGCGTCTATCACGGCACGGGATTGTTGGATGATGACGGGCGCGGCAACGAAGATATCACCGTCCGGGCAACCGTGACGATTAAGGGCAGCGATATAGAAGTCGATCTGTCCGCATCCGACCCGCAAGTCGAAAGCTTTATAAATTCGTCCTTCGCCAACACCCAATCGGCGGTGGTGATGAGCTTCGCGTTCTTGCTCGATCCTGGCATTGTGCAGAATTCCGGTACGATTCGCCCGCTAACCGTGAAAATGCGGGAGGGAACAGTGGTATGGGCGCATCCGGGAGCACCGGTAACATTGTGTACATCCCATTGCAGCCAGGAAATCATCGAAGCCATCGTGTCCGCCATCGCGCCCGCCTGTCCGGAACGGGCTATGGCGGGTTGGGGAAAACGCTTCCGGATCGCCATCAAGGGCGACGACCCGCGCAATGGCCAGCCCTTTATCTGGCACATGTTTCACGCTCGCCCGGGTGCGGGTGCCTCCTCCGGTGGGGATGGATGGCACGGTAGCGGTGAATGGCATTCGGCGGGAGGCTTAAAATTTGGATCGGTCGAAGTCGCGGAGACGAGGTTCCCACTCTATTTCGAACGTCACGAATATCGCGAAAATTCCGGCGGCGACGGACAATATGTCGGCGGCTCCGGGTGCGAGCTTTTGCTGCATCTCGAGACGGATGAAGATTGTGTTGTGAATACCGCCGGTGAAGGAACGACCCACGCGGCTGCGGGTCGCCAAGGCGGCAAGGACGGTGCGAGCCACGAGTACCGCATCTTAAAACCGGACGGCAGCGCACGGGTTCTCAAGACCAAGGAAGAAGGAATTCCGGTGAAGGCTCGGTCTGTGTTCGATGTACGCTCCGGCGGCGGCGGAGGTTGGGGCGCGCCGAGCGATCGTCCCTCCGATGCGCGGTCCACGGATTCGCAGGAAGAGTTGCCACCGCTAGTATCCGGAGGGTCGGCCTGATGTACAGAATTGGCATCGATATCGGTGGCACCTTCACGGACCTCGTCTTGGTCGACGATTCCGGCGCCGTCAGTTTCGGAAAGACGCCTTCCAATCCGGAGGATCAGTCAATCGGCGTGATGACGGGGTTGAGTATGATGGCCGAACGCGTCGGCCTCTCACTTGATGCGTTGCTGGCGGAGACCGACCGGATCGTTCATGGGACCACGGTCGCGACAAACGCTCTCCTGGAGCGGAAGGGAGCCCGGGTCGGTCTATTGACGACGGAAGGTCACCGCGACGTATTGGAAATGCGGGAAGGTTTGAAGCCCGAGCGATATAATCTGCGGCTTCCACGACAAGCGGCATTAATTCCGCGGCATTTGCGGCTTGGGGTGCGTGAACGCTTGCGCCACACCGGCGAAGTGGAAGTAGCGCTGGATACAGTGTCACTCGACGCCGCGATTGATGCGTTGAAGGATGCCGACGTCGAGGCGGTCGCCGTTTGCTACCTGCACGCCTATGCGAATGCGGCCCACGAACAGGCGACGCGGGCGCGACTAGCCGAGAAATTACCCGACGTTTATGTCTCGCTTTCCTCCGAGGTGCTACCGCATATCAAAGAATACGAGCGCGTCTCTACAACGGCGGTGAACGCCTATGTGGGGCCGGTTCTGGAACGTTATTTGAGCCAGCTGGAAACCCGTCTTAGAGATGCAGGCTATAGCGGCCCCGCATTGATCACGCTGTCGCATGGCGGAGTGACCCCTATTGTTGAGGCGATTCGAATGGCTGCCGGCACCGTTCTTTCCGGTCCGGCGGGCGGCTTGGCAGGTGCGCGTCATGCGGGCGACATGCTTGATGTCGGGCAGATGATCACCTTCGATATGGGCGGGACGTCGTCCGACATTTCGTTGATTGTTGACGGTGAAGCGACATTGTCAGCGGACCGCAGTGTCGCGGGTGAGAAGATCGCGCTCTCGAGCCTGGATATTATCACTTTGGGGGCCGGTGGCGGTTCGATTGCCTGGGCGAACTCCGGCGGCTTGTTGGAAGTTGGCCCGCACAGTGCCGGTGCGGTGCCGGGTCCGGCCTGCTATGGCCGTGGCGGCACGGAAGCGACGGTGACCGACGCCAATGTGGCGTTAGGGTATCTCGATCCGAGCAGCTTTCTCGGTGGTAGTGATAATCTCGACCTTGCCGCCGCGCACACGGCATTGGACAAGCTCGGGGAACAATTGGGCATTGAGCAGATCGCGGCGGCAGAAGGGGTGTTTCGCGTCGTCAACACGCAGATGGCGGAAGGCATTCGCCTGGCGACGGTTCGCCGAGGTGTTGACCCACGCCGCTTTGCGTTGCTTGGCTTCGGCGGAGCGGCCGGATTGCATGTCACGTCGCTCGCGCGAATTCTCGACTTAAAGCGCGTGATTGTGCCGCGTGTCGCCTCCGTGCTGTCGGCTTGGGGAATGCTGACGACCGATCTTCGATACGAAGTGACGCGGACTCGCATTGGTGAAGTGAGTGACTTGGATCGGAACGAAGTTCGAGCGCTGTTTGATGAACTGCAGGGTGAGGCGGAAGCCGCTGTGTCCGGCTGGTTCGACGGCCAAATTAGGGCTGAACGCTCCGCCGATATGCGCTATGGCGAGCAAATCTTTGAAATCGATGTGGATCTTCGGGAACTCGATTTCGCTGCGGACGATTTGCTAGCGAAAATGAAGACCGCATTCGAAGCGCGACACGAACAACTCTATACCTACGCATTACCTGACCGGGAGCCGGTATTGGTGAATGCGCGCGTCGCAGCCATTGGTGAGCTATCCGCGCCGCCGACGGAACCGCCGATTGATGGTGGTGGCGATGTGGCGCCGATGGGCACGCGATCAATCTATCTCGAAAAGTGGGTGGACGCTGCCATTTATGCCTTCGCCGATTTAAAGGCCGGGCAATCTATTTCCGGTCCAGCCATTGTTGAGGCGGATACAACGACCGTATTGTTGTTGCCAGGCGACACTGCACAGGTGACAGATATGGGATGGCTGGATATCGCCGTCGGAAAGTAACATCTCAAACCATCGAGACGTCGCTGAACGCGTTTACCTTGAGGATATCGGCCAAGGTATCGAGCGCCGATTCCAATTGATTGCGATAGCGCGGCATGCCGATACAGATGCGCACTGCATGGGGGACGTCGACGCGCCCGGCGGCGAAAATTTCCGCGGGGGCCACGATGACTCCACGGCGCTTGGCCTCAGCTGTGAAATCCGCCGCTCGCCAGGGCTCCGGTAGGGTGAGCCAAATATGATGGCAGCCGGGCGTGGCGGAGATGCATTGCCCCGGTAATTTGTCCCGAGCCAGTGCCAGACGTGCGACCGCTTCCGCGCGCCGCGAATCGAGTATGCGTTCCGCCGTTCCGTCTTCGATCCAGCTCGTGGCCAGTTCGGCCGTCAGCGGTGGGGCCATCCAAGCGGAAGCTCCGACAATCGAGGCTTGGCGCTCCAAAAGCTCTTCAGGGGAATGCAGGAAACC
Organism: Alphaproteobacteria bacterium; assembly: GCA_049601975.1. Taxonomy (GTDB): domain Bacteria; phylum Pseudomonadota; class Alphaproteobacteria; order UBA8366; family UBA8366; genus UBA6544. Next base: position 37,607 of record JBMYRC010000001.1, read on the forward strand.
GATCCTCAGGCCGGGCGCGACGGTCTTCGAAAGACTGGTCAGGTAGACGGTAAGCTCCGGTACCATCGTGGCAATCGGTTGGGGCGGATCTTTCATGCATCGGGCGGCGATATCGTCCTCAATGATGTGCAATCCGTGGCGGCGCGCGATCTCGGCAATAGCCTCGCGGCGCTCCTGCGGCATAACGACGGCTGTCGGATTATGAATCGTCGGGATGGTATAGAGGAACTTGCTGTTCTGCATCCGGCACGCTGTTTCGAGTGCTTCAGGGATCAGGCCGTTCTCGTCGACCGACAGTCCTTCCATGCGCAGACCCAGCATTCGAGCCACCGGTTTTACGCCGGGAAAGGTTAGAGATTCGGTCAGGATATGGTCACCCGGCTGAGTGAGGGCCGCGAAAGCAACGAGAATCCCGTTTTGGGCGCCGCTGGTGATCACCACTTGCTCCGCCGCCGCATGAATACCGGTCATGGAAAGCCACGCCGCTCCTGCGGCTCGGTGGCGTAGATTGCCGGCAGGTGTTTGATACTCTAATAAATCGAAGGCCGCTGGGTCTGCGGCGATGCGCTGGAGCGCATGGCTGAGATGTTCGGCCTCTTCACCCGGTGCCGGAAAGCTGAGGCTGAGATCGATATGATCCGCAGGTGCGGTTTCACGTGGTGGAAATCCCTCGCGCAGGCCCGGCCTCAGGACATAAGTACCGCGTCCGACTTCGCCTCGAACCAAACCCTGCCGTTCCGCCTCTGTATAGGCGCGGCTGACGGTGCCGACGGTGACACCTAATCGCCAAGCGAGGTCCCGCTGTGGCGGTAGCTTCGTGCCGGGTTGCAATCGACCGGCGGAAATGTCCTCTGCAATCGCCTCCGCAACGGTGAGATATTTCGGCCCTGTTCGGGCGGCAAGTTCCGGAATCCAGATTGTCATGGTGACAATATATAAATTGACACCCTAATTGGCAACGAATAAATCGAGATAACACGCAATTGTACCTACGGTTTGTTGGATTGGAGAGGCTTATGGGTATCATTTGCAAAATTGTACCTATTGATGAGATAGGTGTGTTCAAATTCGCCAGTGGCATTGCCAAGGCCGCTTTGTCGGAACTGTATTTATGGTATGAGCGTTCCGGGCAACGGCATCATTTGTCCCGGCTCGACGGGCATTTGCTTCGAGATGTCGGACTGAGCGAGGCCGATGTAGAACGGGAATGCCGTAAGCTCCCGTGGCAATATTGAATAGCGGTGCTTTGGAGGACGTGAGATGAGACTGCCGATCTACCAAGTCGATGCATTTGCGGATCGCCCGTTTGCGGGCAACCCGGCGGCTGTTTGTCCGCTCGACGCGTGGTTACCGGATGAGACGATGCAGGCGATAGCGGTCGAAAATAATCTATCGGAGACCGCTTTCTTTGTGGCGAATGGCGAGGATTTCGATATCCGTTGGTTTACGCCGAAAATGGAGATCGATCTGGCTGGGCATCCGACTCTGGCGACGGCCTATGCGATTTTCACCGAGCTGGAGCCCGGACGCAGCGCCGTCCGATTCAATACGAAACGCGGCGATGTGCTCTCGGTCGTGGAGCAGGGCGGTGTGCTAACGATGGATTTTCCGGCGCGCGCGCCTGCGCCAACGGAGGGGATCGAGGAAATCACGGCGGCGCTCGGCGCGCGACCTGCCAGTTTTTTGGCGGCGCGGGACGGTTTCTGCGTCTTCGAGAATGAGGCAGAAATTCGCGCCATCGAACCGGATATGACCAAACTCATGGCGTTTAAATATCTGGGTGTCATCGTGACTGCGCCCGGCGATGAAGTGGATTTTGTCTCACGGTTCTTTGCGCCCAATCATGGTATTCCGGAAGACCCGGTGACCGGGTCGGCGCATTGCGAGCTGATCCCTTATTGGGCGGAACGCCTGGGAAAGACCGAGCTTGTAGCGCGGCAGCTCTCGGCACGGGGCGGTGAGATATACTGCTCCCATCTGGGTGAGCGGGTAAAGATCGGCGGCAAGGCCGTGACTTTCATGCGTGGCGAAATCGAGTTTTAGGACAGATTGGGCGAACCAAGATGACCGAAGTAAGAAGCCAACTGACTCTCGGACTGCCCGTCATCGCGGCGGCATTGGCGGCGACCGTGATATGGGGACTGACCCCAGCGGTGACGAAATTGGCCGTCGGTGAAGTCGACCCGGTGAGTGCCGGGTTTTTGCGCACGGTAATCGCTGGACCCTTTTGTTTGGCGGTGGCGCTTTTCGCCAAATTACAACTGCCGCCAAGCGCTTCCGGGTGGGGTCAGTTGATCGGCTCGGCACTCGGGTGCTACATCGCATTTCCAGTGCTGTTCACCTTCGGTCAGGCGGACACGACTACGTCCCATGCAGCATTGATCATTGCGACGATGCCAATTTTCACCGGGCTTTTCGCTGCCATTGTAGAACGCCGGATGCCGTCGCGCGGATGGTGGATGGGATCCGGAATGGCGTTTTGCGGCGTCCTGGTACTTGTAGGCTCGCGCTTCGGTTATGCGGAGCCGGGTGTGACCTTACGCGGTGACCTGCTTTGCTTGGCCTCAGCGATTTGCGGTTCCGCCGGTTATATAGCGGGTAGCCGTTTGACTTCAGTCATTGGGACGTGGGGAACGACGTTCTGGGGCTTGGCCTTCTCAGGTGTCCTGAGCACCGTGGTTATCCTCGTGGTGCCGACGCCGACCGATTGGTCGACGGTGTCTTCATTCGGATACGCGACCATAGCTTACTTGGCCATATTCGGCTCGATACTGGGATATGTCGCCTGGTATTGGGCCTTGGCGCGGGGCGGCGCGATGCGGATTGGGCCGATACAGTTTCTGCTGCCCGTCATTGCGTTAACAGTCGCTGTGCTGGGCTTGGGAGAAATACTGACACTGCCGTTGATAATTTCAGCGGTTGCCATTGTCGGCGGCATTGCCGTCGCCCAAAGGTCTTAAGTTTTGAACGAAGGAAATTTTCAATGTTAGCCGACAAGAAAGCTATTTCTGCCGCTGCCGAGCTCATTGCGCAACACATGCAGCCGACGCCGCAAATTTGTTGGCCGCTCTTATCGGCGCGCTGTGGTGCGGAAGTGTGGGTTAAGCATGAAAACCACACACCGATCGGCGCCTTCAAGGTGCGCGGTGGCTTGATCTATATGGATGCGCTAAAGCGTCGAACCCCCGACGTTCCGGGCGTCATCACGGCGACCCGGGGCAATCACGGACAATCCGTTGCCTTTGCTGCGCGGAGTGCGGGGGTGCGTGCCGTCGTCGTCGTGCCGCACGGCAACAGCGTTGAAAAGAATGCCGCCATGAAGGCCTTCGGGGCGGAGCTCATCGAACATGGCCGTGATTTCAATGAGGCCCTGGATTTCACGAAAGAGCAGGCGGAGGCACAGAAACTGGAATTCTTCCCATCCTTTGATCCCGACTTAGTCGCCGGGGTTGGCACCTATACGGCGGAACTTCTCACGGCCGCACCTGACCTGGACGCGATCTACGTACCTATCGGCCTCGGTTCGGGTATTTGTGGGGCGATGTCGGCCCGCGATGCCCTGGGCTCCAAGGCTGACGTGATTGGTGTCGTTGCCGAAGGTGCAGCGAGCTATGCATTGTCCTACGAGGCCAGAAAGCCGGTACCGACCAATGCGGTCGACACCTTCGCCGACGGTCTCGCGGTTCGAATACCAGATGCGCGGGCACTCGAGGCGATCCTGGCGGGTGCCGCGCGGGTCGTCACAGTTTCTGAGTTGGAGATGAAGGCCGCGGTCCGCCACTATTACACAGATACACATAATCTAGCTGAAGGGGCGGGTGCCGCCTCTCTCGCGGCCCTCCTTCAGGAGAAAGAAGCAATGGCGGGTCGGAAAGTTGGTTTGGTCCTCTCTGGCGGGAATATCGACCGAGATCTCTATATGGACATCCTCGGCGGGAGCTGAGCCATCGTTATGCCAAATATCCAAATCAAAACGGCTTCCACGAAAACCGATTTTGCCGCGATCCAGGATTTGTTTCGGGAGTACGCGGAATCGCTTCCCTTCGATCTTGCCTATCAAAACTTCGAAGGCGAGATGGCGGCGTTTCCCGGCAAGTATGCCGAACCGCAAGGCTGTCTGCTTGTGGTGGAAGTCGACGGCGCGCCCATGGGTGCGGTCGGATTGAGGCCTTTGGAGACGGGAGTGGCGGAGATCAAACGTCTCTATGTGCGGCCCGGTACCCGTGGTCTTGGTATAGGGCGCCTCTTGGTGGCGGAGATCGTCGCGCGTGGCCGTTCGATCGGCTACCGGACGCTCCGCCTCGATACGATCCGCGGATTGATGGTCGGTGCGGAGCGGCTGTATCAGGGTGTTGGTTTCGTTGAGATTCCGCCCTATTACGACAGTCCCATTGAAGGCGCCGTATATTACGAATTGCGCCTCACTTAAGTTTGCGCAAGAACCGGGTCGCGGCCGGCAGACAGAGGCTCTAGTTTCCCTGTAACATATGGAACAGCGAAATGCCGGAGGTCGCGATGAACACGGAAAATGGACAAGATTTGGCGGATGGACCGGACGGGATGCGAATATCCCGCGCTATCGAATATCTCACCAATAATTTCGAGATGCAGCCGTCACTGGATGATGCGGCACGGGAAGCCGGGCTCAGTAGTTTTCATTTTCAACGGATGTTCACTCGCTTCGTCGGCGTCAGCCCAAAGAAATTTATCCAACATCTGACGCTCAACCGGGCAAAAGAAAGTCTCGCATCTTCCGCCAGTGTTCTGGATGCGGCCTATGATGCAGGATTGTCAGGGCCGGGACGGCTGCACGACTTGTTTGTCACGCATGAATCCCTGACACCGGGTGAATGGAAAGCTAAGGGTGCAGGCAAGAATATTGCCTATGGATGGCATCCAAGTCCCTTTGGCGATTGCTTGATCGTTGCCAGTGACCGGGGTGTGTGCGGCCTAGCCTTCGAATTAGAAGAAGGGCGGGATGCCACGATTGACGATCTGTTCTCGTCTCTCGGCGAGGCCCGCCGAAAGGAAGACCCGTCACTGACCAAGGAATTCGCCGACCGCACCTTTGATGGCGGGGAATTGAATGTCGTGCTGCGCGGCACGCCATTTCAATTGAAGGTTTGGGAAGGCTTGTTACGGATTCCGTCCGGTGTGGTCACGAGTTACGAGGGGCTAGCACGCTCTCTCGGCCGCCCGACCGCGGCCCGTGCGGTGGCCAGTGCCGTCGCCCGCAACCCGGTCTCTTGGCTCGTGCCGTGCCACCGGGTCTTGCGCGGAACAGGTGCGATTACAGGGTATCGGTGGGGACCATCGAAGAAACGCTCTATGCTGGCCGTGGAGGCGGCGGTGAGCGAAGAAAACGTGGCCGCTTAATCCGGGAGAAAGGATACCCGCCGGACGCGCGGCGACGCGATCTTTCCTATTTTATACGGCAGATGAAATACGCCTCGACATGGCGAGGACGGTTGTCGCCTTTATGGGCGTGGTTTCCGCTTTCCGAGACTTCATGCTGGTGGGCGTTCGTCGGGGGAAGGTTGTGGCTGTGATTTCCGGTCAGGTCGGTATTGAGTGCGTGCTGATGCGCACTACCGCGCTGGGACAAAGCTCCCGGTCCGCCGGGGAGGCCGCTGTTGGATGAGAGACCACCTCCGGCGGATCCTGTTTGCCCGGAATGGCGGTGCAAACCCGCGACGCCGCTCGTACGCATTTCGCTGTCGGGGGTATTTGCGGTTACCCCGCCATGAGCGTGTGCTCCGGCAGGTGAGGTTGAGATTTCGTCGGATCCACCGGTTTTGCCAATACTCTCTTTACTGCTTGCACCCCTGACGAAGGCGTCGCGTAGATCGGGCAGTCGCTGTCCAATGAGAGGTGAGTCTTGATCGCGGACGACCTCGCCGTTGCAAAGTGACCAGCTTGGCGGCAGCTTTTCTAAAGGTCCGAAGTATGGGATCGTCGCGCCGATCGGCACATGGCCGAAGTCGTTTGCAGCTATCGATACGTGTGGTGTCGAGAGAAGCAAACAGAATGCCGCGAAGGCTAGTCGGAACGGCATTCTTCCAATGCTCCCTCGTTAACTTTGTGCCGGTCCGTCCAGCCCGCCCCAGGCGATGAAATTGGGGTTTTCGTATCCGTTCTTGGCGTAACGGAAGGGCTGGCCGTCAATGGTCGTGACCCGTCCGCCCGCCGCTTCGAGGACGGCTTGTCCGGCGGCGGTGTCCCATTCCATGGTTCGGCCGAACCGTGGATATATGTCCGCCTCTCCTTCGGCGACGTGGCAAAATTTCAACGAACTTCCGGCGTTTCGCGTTTCGTGCACGCTGCGGCCGTCTAATAGCGCCGCGATTTTCTTTGGATCGCCGTGCCGTCGGCTGGCAATAACGGTAACGCCTGCATCGGGAACGGGACGGATGCGAATTTCCTGAGCCGCCGAGCCTTCCACGCGGCTGTGGGCGCCTTCACCGACGACGCCTGCGTAGATCTTCCCGAGTGCGGGTGCGTAGACAACGCCGCATATCGCCTGTCCGTCTTCGATCAAGGCGATGTTAACCGTAAATTCACCGTTTTTGCGCACGAACTCTTGGGTTCCATCCAAGGGATCGACCAGCCAGAATTTTCCTTCGCTGATGTCCGGTGAATGCCCGGCGGCGAAAGCTTCCTCGGCGACGATGGGAATGTCCGGGGAAATCGTCTTCAATCCGGCGATGATGATCTTCTCGGCCGCAGTATCAGCTTCGGTGACGGGGCTGTGATCGTCTTTATATTCGGCGACGAAATCTTCCGCGTAAATTTTCATGATGGCCACGCCGGCTTCAAGTGCCAGTTCTTCGAGGCGGGGGAGCATGTCGATGGGAGCGGTCATTTGGCCTCCTGAATGGCGTGCCAGACCCGCTCGGGTGTGGCGGGCATGTCGATATGAGTGACGCCGAGGGGTGCGAGTGCGTCGAGAATAGCATTGATGACCGCCGGTGGCGCGGCAACGGCTCCGGCTTCTCCGGCACCCTTAATCCCCATTGGATTGGTGGCGCAGGGATAATCTTCGACCAGATCGACGACGAAAGGCGGCATGTCGTCCGCTCTCGGGACGCAATAATCCATAAACGATCCGGAAATTAATTGGCCGGTATCGTCGTAGACACAGTGTTCCATCAGCGCCTGGCCGATCCCTTGCGCCAGACCACCTTGTACCTGCCCTTCAAGAAGTAACGGGTTTACCAACCGGCCGAAGTCATCGACAGCCCAATACCCGACAACACGGGTCGAGCCCGTTTCCGGATCGATCTCCACTTCGCAGGCATGACTGCCGTTGGGGAATGTCATGCCATCGGCAGCGAACTGGGCCTCGCCATCAAGAACCTCGTCTCGCTCTGTCGCCGATTTTGCGGTTTCGGCCAAGGTCATCGTTCGGTCCGTCCCAGCGATTCGGAAGACTCCATCTTCGTACTCGATATCGGCCTCAGCAGCTTCCATTGAGTCCGCGGCGAACCGTGTGCCATTTTTGATTACCGCGATGGAGGCGTTGTTGCATGCGGGAATACCGTTCAACATCGAGCGCGATCCACCGGTACCACCCCCTGTTCGAATCCGGTCGGTGTCGCCCTGCACCATGCCAATACGGTTGATATCGATACCGAGGCGCTCCGAGACGGCTTGCGCGAAGACGGTCTCATGCCCTTGGCCGTTCGATTGATTGCCGATGAAAATTGTGGCGTTGCCATCGGGTGTGATCTCTAAACGGGCTGCCTCTCCCGCACCGGCACGGACCCCCTTGATGTAATGCGCGATCCCCAAGCCGCGCAGCTTGCCCTGTGACTTCGCATCGGCGCGGCGTTCGGTAAATCCAACGGTACGTTGCTCGAGTGTGTCGAGCAGCGCGTTAAAGTCGCCTGAATCGTAAGTCCAGTTCATCGCGGTGGTGTAGGGAAGTTGCGACGGTTTGATGAAATTGCGCCGCCGTACCTCTCTTGCATCCATGCCGAGTGCGCGTGCGACCGCATCCATCGCCCGTTCAATAATATAAATGGCCTCCGGATGGCCGGCCCCGCGATAGGCATCGACCGGCACGGTGTTTGTAAAGACACCGCGTACTTCCAACGCAATCGCCGGAATGGTGTAAACCCCGCTCAACATCGCGGCGCCGCATTCAGTCGCTATATAGGGCGAGAAGTTGGAGACGAACGCGCCAAGATTGGCGTTCGTGCGCACGGACAGCGCTAAAACTTGGCCGTCGTCATCGAAGCCGACCTCAATATCATTGACCTGATCGCGGCCGTGATAGTCGCTCGGGAAAGCATCGGCGGAGCGTTCCCCCGCCCATCGGACGGGGCGGCCAAGATCGCGGGCCGCGAACAGTACGAGCGGTTGTTCCGGGTACATGAAAATCTTCATGCCAAACCCGCCGCCGACGTCATGGGTGACGACGCGGAAGGCGTCTTCCGGCAGTTTGAATAAATGCTCCGCGAGTTGCAGGCGTAGCGAGTGTGGTCCTTGGCTTGTCGTCGTCAGGGTAAAGCGGGTGCCGTCCCATTCGCCGATGGCGATGCGCGGCTCGATGGAGGCGACAATGAGCCGATTGTTGACAACCCGAAGTGCAGCCTTTCGTGGCGCATCCGCCATTGCCGTTGCCGTCGCAGCATGATCTCCGTCGCGCCAGACGAAGGAGGTGTTCTCCGGGATATCATTCCAGAGTTGGGGTGCGCCGGCATCATTGGCGCCAGCAGTGTCGACGATCGCGGGGTGAGCGTCGTAGTCGACCTCAATCAATTCCGCCGCGGCCTTTGCTGCCGAGACGGTCTCGGCGACGACTAAGGCGACTGGTTGGCCCACATAAACGGCTTTCTCGGTAGCTAAGATCGGATACGGAGGTGCTTTCAGTGCACTGCCGTCGGCTTGCTGGATAGGCGCCATGCATTGAATGGTGCCGAGTTCGGTAATATCCGTCGATGTGTAAATGCCAAGAACCCCGTCAACACCCATCGCCACCGCTGTATCGATGGACCGGATTGAAGCGTGGGCATGGGGCGAGCGCAGGACGATGCCATGGGTTTCGTTAGGAAAGCTCACGTCATCGGTGTACTTGCCCTGGCCCGTCAGGAGACGCGGATCTTCAAGTCGGTAGACGGGTTGTCCCACGCCGAATTTGGGCAGGCTTCGCGCATCGTTCATGTTTATGTGCCTGAGACGGAGTGGGAAATCATTGTGGTTTGGGCGCGGCTTTCACGGAGATTGCGGTAAACCGCCATGCCTGGAAATTATCCGACCAATGATCCATCGGCAATCCCGCCTTCTGCTTCAAGCGGGCGACGAATTCCGTAGTCTCTGGAATGCTTTCCCAAACTTGCGGCAAGAAGACGCTACGCTTGCCTTGATCAGCGATAATCAGTCCGTCGACCTTAGGTCGAAGCTGCCCCAAGAAATCCGCCTCATCGCTGAACGACATCTCAGTAAACCGGCTGAGCAAGGAGATCGAGAGCTCAAGTTGTGCGGCCTCGTCTTCCTGTATTGGCGGGAAGCGCGGATCCTTCATCGCCGCCTTATAGGCGTTCTCGACGACATCCGAGATTAAGGGCTGATGGGCTTGAATGGTACCGATACAACCGCGCAACTGGCCGTTTTTGTTGATGGTAATAAAGGTCGCGCGGTTTTCATGCAGAACCGCCGGAAAGCTCGAGAGATCGACCTTCGGCGGTTTGCCGTTCTTTATGGAGTAGCCGACCGATTGCGCGGCGGCGCGAAAGATGCGCGCACCTTCGCGCTGCAACATGGTCCTGTCGTCCTCCACGGGAGTGGCGGGAGCGCCGACAGTATCGCCGCAAACGGCCCAAGAGCCGTATCCGACAACTTTGTCTTTCTTACCTGCCGTGTCACCCGAATTGCACAGATCGATACGGTCGACGGAGAGACCATGCTTTCGCGCGGCTAACAGCATACCGGCGACGGGGATACGCCCGCAGGCCTGGTCTCGCCCGATGGCAGCCGGGTTCATGTTCTCAATGGCGTCTGCCGTCGCACCGTCCAATTTTTGCGCGGTCTCGTAGTCTTGGTAATGGCTGAGATCGGTGCTGATAACCAAACGAGTGGAATCGTCACCCCATAGACGCTCTAGAACTTCCTCGACCTGTTCGCCCGCCACATTGCCCGCCACTAGCGGCAGTAGTTTGAACTCACCGAGCACGGACTGCAGGAACGGGATGTGGACTTCTAGGGAATGTTCTTGGCGGTGTGGCTCGTCATCGAGCAGGACCTGCGGCATATCGCTAATGGCCGCGACCGCGTCGGTATCGATGGGCACGTCGCCGAGCGGCGTCTTGAACGCCTCCACTGTTGGGGCGGCGATGCCTTGGAATGCTACGCGGTGTGCAGGACCGACCAGCACGATCCGCTTGATACTTTCCGCTTCCGATCGCCAGGCGGCATAGGCATTGGCCGCCACTTGACCCGAATAAACATAGCCGGCATGGGGCGCGATCAAGGCTTTCGGCGAGACGGTCGCCGGTATCGGCGCGGCGGAGAGATAGCCCGCGATATCGGAGGCAAGGGTCTCCCGTTCTGCCGGATAAAAGAAGCCCGCGACCGCTGGATCCCTCACATTGCCCATGAGCTACGTCCCCTTCTCCAGTCCGCCGAAGCATTCGAACTGAAACGCATTGTCGCCTTTGACGATGATCCGCGCGCGCTTGTCGAACTGGGCGCAATGACGGTCCGCTTTCTCAAGAGTGATTTCCTGGGAGCGTTTTGCGAAACTCTCGAACTCGACGCCGACAAATCCGATATTTAGCCGTGACTGACTTTCGACAATCCCGCCTTTGGCGTCGCCATTCACAATGGTCGGCGTACAGCCCGAGATCAGTAAGAGCGCCATCGCGGCACATATCGCAGTTTTAGGTTCGCAATTCATTCACGGCCCTTACATGCCAATTCAGTGATGCTTCGCTATAGTATATGTGGAGCGAGGGATGATTCGCTATGGTCGCATTGATGGAAAATGAAATCGAAGGACATCCGGGCCGCCATTGGCAGCTCCTTGATGACGGGCGCATTCAATGCGATGTGTGCCCGCGCGAGTGCCGTCTGAAGGAAGGGCAGCGCGGGCTTTGCTTCGTGCGGGCGCGGAGCGGCGACCAAATCGTGCTGACGACCTATGGGCGTTCCAGTGGGTTCTGCATCGACCCGGTTGAGAAAAAGCCGCTCAATCATTTCCTGCCGGGCACGCCTATCCTCAGTTTTGGGACGGCGGGCTGTAATCTGACCTGCAAGTTCTGTCAGAACTGGGACATCTCTAAATCGCGGGAGATGGACCGGCTGATGGATCAGGCGACACCGGAATTGATCGCGCTCGCCGCGCAACAGACGGGGTGCCGCTCGGTCGCCTATACCTATAACGACCCGACGATCTTTTTGGAGTATGCGGTCGATGTGGGACATGCTTGCCACGCGCATGACATTAAGAACGTGGCGGTGACGGCGGGGTATATGAAAGAGGCGGCGCGGGAGGATTTCTTCTCGGTGATGGACGCCGCGAATGTCGATCTGAAAGCGTTTACGGAATCATTCTACAAAACGCTCTGCACGGCGGAATTGGCCTCGGTATTGGATACGCTGAAATACTTAAAGCATGAGACCGATGTTTGGTTTGAGATCACGACCCTGCTAATCCCGGATGAGAACGACTCTGAAGGTGAAATCGAAGAGATGACGCAATGGGTCGTCGAACATTTGGGCCCTGATGTTCCGATGCATTTCACCGCATTTCATCCCGACTACAAGATGCGCGACAAGACGCGCACACCGCCGGAGACCTTGTTCCGCGCCTGGCGCATCGCGCGCAAGAACGGCATCCACTATGCCTATACCGGCAATATTCACGACAAGGCGACCGGCAGCACCTATTGCCATGGCTGCGGGCTGCGCTTGATCGGGCGCGACTGGCATTTGCTCGACGATTGGGGTGTGACGCAAAGCGGTCTGTGTAGCCGCTGCGGGACAGCCTGTGCCGGCGTTTTCGAGGATCATCCTGGCGACTGGGGCCGAAAGCGCCAGCCGATTCGGCTCAGCGATTTTGCGGCACGGTTGGACTCGGCGGGCGCTTAATTCAAGCGATTGCGAGATAGACACGCCATGCCCGTTATTGTGGCTTCAACACCGCGTGACAATCCACCGAATTCGTTTACCTTCGCGATAGGTGGGGACCGGCAGTTTAAGAACGAAAATGCAGACTGAAGAATATCAACGCAGAATTCGGGAATTCTACGGACCGTTACTCGCGGAGCACGGTGACGAGTCCGCAGCCGTGGGCTATCCAGAAGCCGCCGGACAGCAGGGCCGTTACGTCATGCTGTGCGAAGTCGGCGATCTGAAGAACGCATCGATCCTCGATATCGGATGTGGATTGGGCCACTTGCTCGATTTTCTCAAGGAAAATGGATTCGAAGGCGACTACCTTGGCATCGACTTGCAGGAAGAGATGGTCGAGAGATCCCGTAAACGTCACCCGGACGCGCGTTTCGAGGTGGTGAACTTCTTGATGGAGACGCCCGATTTTGAGGGACGCGACTTTATCTTGGCGAGCGGCGTGTTACAGCACTGCGAGAAGGCACTGCGCGAGCGCATTATCGCGCGGATGTATGAGAAATGCGGGACCGCCGCGGCCTTTAATGCGTTCTCGACCTGGTACGGCAAACATCCGGATCCGAGGTTCCATATTGCCGACCCGCTCGAAGTGCTTGATTTTTGCCGAAGTATGACGACGCGTCTGTTATTTCGGCACGAATACGTCGCCCACGACTTTTCCGTCTATATGTACCGGCCGTAATAGCGGTGCACAGAAAAATCCCCCGGCCGAACCGATGACCGGGGGAAGGAAGCCCAGGGGGACTGCTTCCTCGGGAAGAAGAAGTATTCCTATTCGAATGCTTCTTCCCAGCTGCCGCGCGTCGCGGCGCGGGAATATTCGGTGGCGCGATTCTCAAAGAAATTCGCGTGCTCCACGCCATTGAGCATTTCATCCATCCAAGGGAGCGGATTGCTCTCGATGTGATGAATGGGATTCAGACCGAGTTGTCCAAGTCTTCGGTCCGCGATGTAACGGATGTATTTTTTGACATCGTCGGCTTCCAATCCTTCGACGCCGCCCATCTCGAAGGCGAGGTCGATAAACGCATCTTCATGGTCGACGATGGTCGAGGCGGCGACATAAAGGTCGTGCTGTAGCTCCTCGGTCCAGATGTCTTCGTTCTCTGAAATGAATGTCTTGAAGAGGCGGATGATCGAGTTGGTGTGCAGCGATTCGTCACGCACCGACCATGTCACGATTTGCCCCATGCCCTTCATCTTATTGAAGCGCGGGAAGTTCATCAGGATCGCGAAGCTGGCGAACAGTTGCAGACCTTCGGTGAAGGCGCCGAAGATGGCTAGGGTCTTGGCGATATCCTCGCGGCTGCCGACGCCCCATTGCTGCATGTAGTCGTATTTGTCCTTCATCGCCTTGTATTTGAGGAAGGCCTGATACTCGGCTTCCGGAATTCCCAGCGTGTCGAGCAAATGCGAATAGGCGGCGATGTGGACGGTTTCCATATTGGAAAACGCCGACAGCATCATCTGAACTTCGGTCGGTTTGAAGACCTGCGAGTAATGCTTCATGTAGCAGTTGTTGACCTCGACATCCGCTTGCGTGAAAAAGCGGAAAATCTGGGTCAGCAGGTTTTGCTCGGCCGGAGTAAGATTTTTATGCCAATCTTTAACGTCGTCGGCGAGCGGTACCTCTTCGGGCAGCCAGTGGATGCGCTGTTGGGTCAGCCAGGCGTCATAGGCCCACGGGTAGTGGAACGGCTTATAAATCGGTTTGGAATCTAACAGCGACATTTTAGCGATACGTCCTTAAGTCGATCTTCTGGTTACTGACAGGCGAGGCATTCTTCGTAGTCGATCGGCTCCGCGGGTTGATCCCCACCATTCACCTTACCGAGATGAGGCACGGCAAGTTGTCCGGCGTCTTGGTTAGCGACCACTTCGGCGCGTTGAATCGATTTGGAGCGGCAGTAATACAGGCTCTTCACACCCTTCTTCCACGCTTGGTAATGCAGTTGATGCAAATCCCGTTTGTGGATGTCGGCGGGCAGGAACAGGTTGATCGATTGCGATTGGCAAATCGAATCGGAACGATCGCCTGCGTGCTCAATAATCCAACGCTGGTCGATCTCGAACGCGGTCCGGAAGACGGCTTTTTCGTCTTCGGTCAGGAAATCGAGATGCTGCACCGAGCCCTCATGGGTCGTGATCGAGGACCACGTCTCGTCGTCGTCCTTGCCTTTCTCCGCCAGCAGTTCCCGCAGATACGGGTTGCGCACATTGAACGAGCCGGACAGCGTCTTGTGGGTGAAACTGTTGGCGGCCACGGGCTCGATCCCCGGCGACGCACCGCCGCAAATAATCGAAATCGACGCGGTCGGCGCCACGGAAAGCTTGTTGGAGAAGCGTTCCTTGATGCCGAAATCTTCCGCATCCGGGCACGCACCGCGCTCTTCCGCGAGGGCCACCGACGCGGCATCCGCTTCCGCCCGGATATGCTTGAACATGCGCATATTCCAGACTTTCGCCATCGCGCCCTCGAAGGGAATCTTGTTTGCTTGCAAGAAGGAATGGAAGCCCATCACGCCGAGGCCGACAGAGCGTTCCCGCATCGCCGCGTAACTTGCGCGGCTGAAATCTTCCGGGGCGTTGTCGATGAAATCTTGCAGAACATTGTCGAGGAAACGCATAACGTCCCCGATGAACTCCGGGTGTTTTTCCCACTCGGTATATTTCTCGACGTTGAGTGAAGAGAGGCAGCAGACCGCCGTCCTGTCCTCGCCGAATCGGTCGATGCCCGTCGGCAAGGTGATCTCGGAACAAAGGTTCGAGGTTTTGACCTCGAGCCCGCCAAGCTTTTGATGCTCGGGCAGTGCCTTGTTCACATGATCGATATTGATGAGGTAGGGCTCGCCGGTCTCGATGCGTGACGTGAGGATGCGAATCCAAAGGCCGCGCGCGGAAATTTTCCGTAGGACCGAGCCGTCCTTGGGGCTGGTGAGCGCCCATTCGGCGTCCGCCTCGACCGCGCGCATGAAGGCGTCGGGCACCAGCACTCCGTGGTGTAGGTTCAACGCCTTGCGATTCGGGTCTCCGCCGGTGGGGCGACGCAGTTCGACGAATTCCTCGATCTCCGGGTGGCTGAGCGGCAGATAGACCGCCGCACTGCCGCGCCGCAGCGACCCTTGGCTAATCGCCAGGGTTAGCGAATCCATAACGCGAATGAAGGGAATGACGCCTGATGTCTTGCCGTTATGGCCAACGCGCTCGCCGATGGAGCGCAGGTTGCCCCAGTAACTGCCGATGCCGCCGCCACGCGCCGCGAGCCAAACATTCTCATTCCATAGGCCGAGGATGCCTTCCAAGCTGTCCGTCGCCTCGTTGAGGAAGCAAGAAATCGGCAAGCCTCGCGAGGTGCCGCCATTGGAGAGGACCGGGGTCGAGGGCATGAACCAATGCCGGCTCATATAATCGTAGAGGCGCTGGGCATGCTCCGAATCGTCCGCGTAATGCATCGCGACTCGGGCGAACAAATCCTGAAATTCCTCTCCCGGCATGAGATATCGGTCGGTCAGCGTCGCCTTGCCGAAAAGGGTCAGAAATTCGTCACGTCGACGGTCTATGATGACGCGGATTCCGCGCTCGTTTTGCTTTATGTCTCTATAATCCTGGGCGTCCAGGTCCGAATCCAAGGATGTTGCCAGAAGGTCGGAATCGTCCTCTACTGGCCGTGTCGCAGAGTTATCCACAACCGCCCCATCCCGCAGAGTAGCAACCGATCCGTCCATATTTTCTCCCCCTATCCACAGCTGTGGAACGAAAGTTTTGTGAATAAAGCACTAGATTTCGTATATGATGAACGACACGATACCAGATATTGAAGTGCTGTCATCGTGAACAAAATAAGAACATTAATAAAAAAATAACTCCTGTATAATGTAGGAGTCAACAACCTCGTGTAGGCCCCGGACCGAATGTGGAGAAATCTTGATGAAACTTAATCTAGGCTGCGGATTCTATAAGCTCGACGGTTTTCACAATGTTGATAATTTCGACGGGTGCGAGCCGGATGAAGTGGCCGATCTTGAGGTTTTCCCATGGCCGTGGGCGGACGACTCGGTTGACGAAATCGTCATGAGCCATGTGCTGGAGCATCTCGGACAAGAAACAGACGTCTATTTCTCGATCATCAAGGAACTCTACCGGGTTTGTTGCAATGGCGCCGAAGTCCGAATCGCGGTGCCGCATCCGCGCCACGACGACTTTCTCAACGACCCGACCCATGTCCGCGCCGTGACGGTGGAGGCGCTCGCGATGTTCTCCAAGAAGGCGTGCGACGAATTTGTCCGGCAAAAAGCGGCGAATACCCCACTTGCCCATATGCTCGGTGTCGATTTCGAGATGGAGGACATGAAATTCACGCTCGAGCAACCGTGGCTCTCGAAAGTGCAATCCAGCGCCATGGGCGATACAGAGTTGTTGCTCGCAATCCGTCAGCACAACAATGTTATCAAGGAAACATCTGTAAAATTACGGGTGAAAAAGGGCTGAACGCGACTAACATTGTTCACTAATCCTTGAGGTCAGGAATTCGGGAGCAATCCATGGCTATACTCGAAGTTCTCCGCGTCCCCGTTTTGAACGACAATTACGTTTGGCTGGCGCATGAGACGACATCCGGCGTGACGGCGGCCATCGACCCCGCGGTTGTCGATCCTGTATTGGCGGCGCTGGCGGAAAAGGGGTGGATGCTCACCCATATTCTGAACACTCACCATCATAATGACCACACCGGCGGCAATTTGGCGCTTAAGGCGAAAACCGGCTGCACCATTGTGGGCTCGCGTAAGGATCGCGATCGTATTCCCGGCATCGATATCGAAGTCGGTGAAGGTGATACCTACACATTGGGTAAAGCCATCGGCCGGGTCTTCGACGTCTCGGGACACACGCTCGGGCATATCGCATATTGGTTTGAGGAAAGCGCCGCGCTGTTTTGCGGTGACACCATGTTCGCAATGGGGTGTGGGCGGGTGATCGAGGGAGAGTTCGGGCAAATGCTCGAGTCATTAGAGAAACTAAAAGGCCTGCCGGGTGGCACGCAGGTTTATTGCGCGCATGAGTACACGCAGAAGAACGGGCAATTCGCGCTGACGGTGGAGCCACAAAACCCAGATCTCATCGCCCGAATGCGGGATGTAGACGACAAACGCGCGCGCGATATTGCGACGGTTCCCTCGCGTCTCGACGAAGAATGGAAGACCAACCCGTTTTTGCGGCCTGATAGCCCGCACCTACAAGAAACCATCGGTCTTGCGGGTGCCGGATTGGTCGACGTATTCGCCGAGACTCGGCGGCGTAAGGATGCGTTTTAACTCAAAGCTTCAAAAAAGGCAGAAATAATGGCCATTGATCGCCCGAACGAGCCCGAACGTCCCGTCGGTACTGAAAATGCGGAAATGGGATGGGGCAGCGATGTCGTCGCCGAACTGGTTCGCCGTCTCGATATTCCTTATATAGCCGTGGTGCCGGGTGCCAGTTATCGCGGTTTTCAGGACAGTCTCGTCAATTATCTTGGCAATCGCGATCCGCAGATGCTGGTCTGCCTACACGAGGAACATTGCGTCGCCATCGCGCACGGTTACGCTAAGGTCACGGACAAACCGATGGCTGCGGCAGTACACAGCAATGTGGGACTGATGCACGCGACCATGGCGGTCTTTGATGCTTGGTGCGACCGGGCGCCGGTAATCGTGTTCGGCGCGACCGGGCCTGTCGACGCGGCCCTGCGGCGACCATGGATCGATTGGATACACACGTCCCGGGATCAAGGTGCCTTGGTCCGCGACTATGTTAAATGGGACGATCAGCCAGGCTCGCCCGAAGCGGCCATCGAATCGGTTCTGCGGGCGAACCGCATTATGCGCCGTCACCCTCAAGGCCCGGTCTATATCGTCCTCGATGTGGCGATGCAGGAATCGAAACTCGATCCGGTGCCGGAGATTCCCGATGTCGCGCGCTATGCCGTGGAACCTGATCCAACACCCACTATCGAGTCCGTCACGGCGGCGCTTGAAATGCTGAAATCTGCCACGTCGCCGCTGATCATGGTAGGGCGGGTCTCGCGAAATCAGGCCGATTGGGACCGGCGAGTTGCGTTTGTGGAAGCGCTCGGCGCGAATGTGATTACCAATCAGCGGATCGCAGCGGCCTTTCCAACCCATCATCCCCTGCACCCCAATCACCTGAACTATCGAACAACAGCGGAAGACGAAGCGCTCATCCGCGAAGCGGACGTTATCCTGAATCTGGATTGGCTGGATTTTGGCGGAACGCTAAAGGCGGCTGGTGGTGTCGGCGCAAAAATCATCAGCGTTTCCATGGACGACCTCAATTCCAATGGTTGGTCGTTCGACCATCATGTGTTGCCCGCGGTCGATCTACCGATCTTGTCAACGCCGGACAGTTTCGTCGCGTCGGCTTTGCCGCAGTTGCCCGTAGGCGAAAAGCGAACTTATTCAATCGCTTCCAGTGCGCCGCCGACAGGATCAGGTGCCATCGACCTCGTCTCTCTCGGCACGGCCGTGGATGCCGCGATCGGGGATCGCACTGCGACATATGTGCGTCTTCCCATTGGTTGGCCGGCACCGACGATCCGTATCGACGGTCCACTGGATTATATCGGCAATGACGGCGGCGCGGGTGTCGGGTCCGGTCCCGGCATGGTGGTGGGCTCGGCCTTGGCGCTCCAGGGGGCGGGCCGGTTACCGGTCGCGATCATGGGCGACGGAGATTTCTTGATGGGCGTGTCCGCACTATGGACGGCGGCACATTACGGTATCCCGTTGTTACTGATCATCAACAACAACTGTTCCTATGGCAACGATGTCGCCCACCAATCCCGCATGGCGATCCAGCGGGGGCGTCCGGTCGAGAATCGCTGGATCGGTCAAAGCCTGGAAAATCCACGGGTAGATATTCCGGCACAGGCCCGCTCCTACGGCGTGTCGGCGGGCGAGACGGTGCGTGACTTAAAGGACCTAATGCCTGCGCTCGAAGCCGGGATCAAGGCCGTGCAGGCGGGCGAATGTTATGTGCTGAATGTGGAGACTGCCGACGATAAGGTGGCATGATCGAAACATGGCGACGAACGCGCAATTTGAGCCTAGGGAGGGAAGTAAATTCTATCCTTAGCCTCCATCGCCGTCCTCACCTCCGCTTTTGCGTCCTGTCTGAGGGGCGTCATTGTTGCTCGCTAGGCGCTCGACGTCTTGGACCGACTTCAATTCGGAAGGCGTAGATTCGAGATAGATGCTCTGGCTCGGGAAGGCAAACGCTGCGCCCTCCTGTTCGACGATCCGTTTGAACTCCAAAATGTTTTCATGAACGATCCGCCGCCATTCAACCCAATTTGTTGTTTTCGTAAAATAATAAAGCGAAATATCTATCGATGAGGCGCCAAAGTTGACCAGGTGCACCATTTGCATCACTGCATCCGTACCAGGTTGGGCGATCGCGGGGTTGGATTGCAGGTGTTCCCGGATCCTATCGACAATGTTTTCCAATTGATTTGCCGTTGAGCTGTATTCAACGCCGATCGTCATCTTGACCCGTCGGTTGGTCATTCGCGAATAATTTTTAATGGTTGATTCTGACATCCGCTTGTTGGGAATGGAGGTCACGGCCTTGTCGAATTCCCTCACCTTGGTAGTGGCAATTCCAATTTCGAAAACAGTACCCTCAATGTCCGGCGTTTTAATCCAATCGCCTCTGCGGAACTGTCCGTCCAGAAGGATTTTGATCCCCCCGAAAATATTGGCGATTGAGTCTTGCGCCCCGAAACCGACGGCCATCCCGAGAATACCCAAACCACCTAATAGCGGGAGGACGTTGATGCCCCATTGCGAAAGAATGATGATGAAGCCAACGAGCGTAACGGCAATTCTCAACGCCTTGATAATGAGTAGTGTGAACTCTTCGGCGAAAAGGGTTTCGGATTTTTGAGTAATCTTGGAGAGTATCTTCTCCAGTACGGTCGAAAGGGGAGCGAGGATATTATAAGCCGCCCAGAAAAGGACGAAAGCGATTAACGTTTTGACCACCGTGAGGAAGAAACCAGAGGCGCCGGGCGAAAGCTCAAACCATTGGGTAAAGAAAAAGACGCCCAGGACGATCGGGATGAACTTTAGCGGTCCTTTCAGCGCGTCTAGAAATTCGCCATCCAGTTCCGTCGCTGTGCTCTCGGTGAACTTTGTCAGGTAACGAATGACTGTATTCGCAAAAATTCTGCGAATCGCCAAGAATGCAATAATAATCAGTGCTCCTCCGATTATCTGCCCGGCGGGCATATCAAAGAACCTCTTCTCGAACACCTCTCCTACGAGGATCAAAAATTCATCCAACATCGTCTGTCCTATCGATCAACGGGGTATGTAAAGATTTCGTAATGGAGCGGAATTTGATAATGGAGCCTTAAGCATCTTCCATCGCCGCTAATTCGCCGAGCGTCACGGGCTTGATCGGCGGGCGTAGGCGGTAATAGCCAATCTCTTCGATTGGCTTGTCGCGGGCGTCCGCGATGACTTCGGAGACAGTGAGGCCGCACATTCGACCCTGACAAGGACCCATGCCGCAGCGCGTATAGGCCTTCAGTTGATTGGGGCCAGTCGCTCCCTCCGCGACGCATTGGCGGATATCGCCGGCGGTGACTTCCTCGCACCGGCAAACCGTTGTCTCGTCCGGGGGAACCAGGATTTCCGCACTCGGGTGGTAGAGCTTGTCCAGCAGTGGGCGAATGCTGGCGAGACGGTTATGTTCACGCAGGAGCGGGCCTGCTTCGACGTCGCGGGCGATCTCATCGATCTTCCCGAACCGCTTGACGGTCTCCAATGCGGCGAGACGCCCGGCAACCTCCGCCGCTTCCGCCCCTAAAATACCGGCGCCGTCTCCCGCAATCGCCAAGGTCTCGACGCTGGTCGTGCCCCATTCATCCGTCACCGGCCGCCAGTACCGCTGCGGCGCATACCACTCGTGATTGGCATTCACTTGGCGGCTGATCTGGACGTTCGGGATGACCCCTTGATGCAGCAATAAGGTTTTTGCCTCGACTTCGATTTCTGTTGCGTGGGCGGTGTATATTACTTTTTGCAACGTTCCGTCGCCGATCGCTCGAATATTCGAGACGGCGGATTGTATGCGGAACCCTTTTCTTCTAAGGTTCTGCATCAACCGCGCACCCTTTGAGAGGTACTCGTTGGCTCTCAAGGCAGCGGGCGCATGGGGAACGGCGGCGAGATAATCGCGGAACCTGGTCGTCTCCAGAATGGCCGCGATTTCGGTCCCAGCTTTGAACAATTGGTTGGCGACGAGGTAGAGCAACGGGCCATTTCCGGCGATCACGGTCGGGCCGTCCGGCACCATACTGGCCGTTTTCATCAGAATTTGTGCGGCCCCGGCTGCCATAACGCCCGACAGCGTCCAGCCTGGGATCGGAACCGGGCGTTCAATAGCGCCCGTGGCGGCAATAATCCGCCGTGCCTTCAGGATGCGTGCCGTCGTACCGTCGGTCCATGCCAAGCTACCATCCGGATCGACGCGCCAGACCGTAGCGCTTGGGCGATAGTCCGCAGATGACTTGCGGAAGGCCTCGGCGATGGTGCCGCCTTTCAGATAATCTTCCCCCAAGGTGTCGCCCATGGTCGCTCTATCAACACCTTCAATATTGCGAAAAACCTGGCCACCTGGGGCGGGTTGTTCGTCGAACAGAACTACGGAAAGGCCGTGCTCCGAAGCGGTGGTCGCAGCGGCGAGGCCGGCTGGCCCGGCGCCGATGACGGCCAGGTCGATGGATTCGCTCATTCTGGCATCTCCCGCTTACCCATTTGCCGCTTCACAATCATGCCATCCGCCACAGTTGTCATGCAGGCTTGCCGGTTTTGAACGCCGTCGATTTCCATCGAGCATTCGAAACAGGTGCCCATCATGCAATATGGCGCTCGTTTGTCGCCACTCACGACCGTTGTCCGGGTGTATCCGGGGGTGGCCGCGAGTATGGCGGCGGCCACTGTTTCATTGGCAGGCACTTGCAAGCGTTGACCTTCGAAGTGAATGGCGACCATGCCGCCTTTCGGATCAGTGATGCGCCGGTACATGGCTGCCTTCCGTTTTAAAACGTTTCGCGCTGAATTCCTCAAAACCGGGGGGCGTCTCTCCGGTCGCGATCCATTTCGCGGTGCGGCGCGCGTTGACCGCTGCCAAAGTGACACCGCTGTGTGAGGTCGCCACATAAGCTCCTGGATATTGTTCCGATTCGTCGTAGATCGCGCATTTGTCTGGGGTTAGTACGCGGATACAGCCCCAAGTGCGGATGAGCCTCAACCCCGCCAGTTGCGGGAAGATCGTGACGGCGCGGCGCGCCATGGCTTGGCCGGCGTCCAAGGTTGTGCCGTCGTTGAAATCGACCTCTTCTTCGGTATTGCCGATTTGCACCGTGCCCTCGTCAGTTTGCCGCACCGAGCTGAGCGCCATGGCGAGCACAGGCTCCGCTCGCTCCGTGACCAATATCTGACCCCTTTGCGGTACGATGGGCGTGTCGAGCCCGACCATGGGGGCCAGTTTGGTGATGCCGTGACCGCAGGCCAACACGATCTTGGGCGCAGTGAAACTGCCATTTTTAGTCTCTGCGATGAATGCGCTGCCGTCATGGCGGATATTCTCGACCCGGCAGTCGGAGCGATAGCGCCCACCTATGTGTTGGAAACTTCCATTGATGGCGCGCAGAAGCTTAAGCGGATTGACGTCGCCGTCATGTTTGGAGAATGAAGCAGCAACCACGTCATCACCCAGGCGGACACCGGGGAGCATCTTCTCGATCTCTTCGCGCTCAATGATCTCGCACTCGAAGCCGTCGACACCGGCCTGTTGGCGCATCATATCCATCTCGCGCCGGCGCTGTTCGCGCTCGTCCTCGCCAAGTAGTAAATGCATGCCACCGTCATTGCGATGGGCGATGTCAGCGCCGCTGCCCTCTTTCAATTCGGCGGCAAAATCCGCAAATAGATGCGCCGACTCGCGGCTCCAGGCGTGATAGCGATGCATCCCCACGCCCTTGGATTGCACCCAAACCAGGCCGAAGTTGCCCCGTGCGGCGCGCAATACGTCATCGCCATCGTCTAAAACAACGGTGTCTAAACCCTGTTGGCGAAGTCCGTAAGCGGTTGCTGGGCCAAATAACCCACCGCCCACCACAATTACGTCAGATGTTTCCATCGTGTTCACCCATTCTAGCGAAAAATTCGTTCGAAACCGTTCGCGAAGGCGCTATTTGACCTTTTGGTGTGTTGTGTTGCAATGATTTGTGACAAAAACACCGCTGATTTTTTATTAAGCTAGTGAATTCCAAGCCATGAGCGAACAGACCGAGCCGATGCTGACACCTTCTGACGGACTTATAATCGTTGCGAAACGCGACTGTCCGACCTGTACGATGCTGGAGCCGGTCTACGCGGCGCTCTCCGCGGGCGATGGTGGGTTGACCGTTTATACTCAGGATGACCCTGGCTTCCC
Organism: Alphaproteobacteria bacterium; assembly: GCA_049601975.1. GTDB lineage: Bacteria > Pseudomonadota > Alphaproteobacteria > UBA8366 > UBA8366 > UBA6544. The sequence continues at coordinate 61,238 of JBMYRC010000001.1, forward strand.
GGAGAGCGTCCCCGCGGTCTATGACAGCGATCTGAAGGTTTCGTATCACCTTGATATCGAAACCGTTCCAACCTTGATCCGTGTCGAAGGCGGTGAGGAGAAAGGGCGGGCTATTGGCTGGAACCGTGGCGAATGGGAAGCGTTGGCCGAGGCAGAGGGGCTGGGCGCAGGCCTGCCCGAGAACCAGCCGGGATGCGGGTCGAAGAGTGCTGATCCCGGCATGCCAGAAATCCTTGCGGTTCGGTTCGGCGATGCGCCGTTGAAGGCCCGTCAGATCGAGGTCGGTGGCTTCGATGATGAGATTGAGGCGTGTTACGACCGTGGATGGTCGGATGGTCTGCCGATTGTGCCACCGACGCCAGTACGGGTAATGCGCATGCTGCAAGGGACGACCCGCGATCCGCAGGAAATTGTTGGTCAAATCCCGCCGAACCTAGCGGAATGCTCAGTTGAGAAAGTTGCGATCAACGCGGTGATGGCCGGATGTAAGCCGGAATACCTGCCGGTGGTCTTGGCGGCCGTGGAGGCGGCGCTCGATCCAAAATTCGCCATGCACGGCGTGTTGTGTACGACGCATTTCGTCGGACCCATTTTGGTGGTGAACGGCCCAATTGCGAAACGCATCGGTATGAATAGTGGCGTCAATGCGTTGGGCCAAGGGAATCGCGCGAATTCTACCATCGGCCGGGCACTACAATTGGTGATCCGCAATGTGGGCGGCGGCAGACCCGGCGAGATCGACCGTGCGACCATTGGTAACCCCGGCAAGATAGGGCTCTGTTTTGCCGAAGACGAAAGCAATCCGATCTGGAAACCGTTCGCGGAAGATCGTGGGGTCGAGGCCGGAAAATCGGCGGTGACGATATATGCCGGTGAAGGGCAGCTGGGGAATTTCGACCAGGCATCTCGTGAGCCGGAATCATTGACCCGCTCGCTCGGCCTGTCGATCCGGGCTATTGGACATCCAAAGCGCGCGCCCGGCCACGACGTCTTGATCGTGATGGGCCCCGAACATCTGCGGGTCTATGACCGAGCGGGATGGACGAAAGAGCGCCTTATGCAGGAGTTTGAGGAAGTGCTAACCTTTCCGGCCGATGAGATCATTCGGGGTGCCGGTGGCATCGCCGAGGGTATCCCGGAAAGCATGGCCGGTGAGATGATAAAGAAAGTAAGGCCCGGTGGCCTCAATATCGTTCGGGCTGGTGGCGAAGCCGGTCTGATGTCCGCCCTGATCGGCGGATGGGCCGCGAGTGGAGAACGTGGAAGTGATTTGGTAACCAAGGAGATCGGTACATGAGTGAAAATGTAACCCTTCTCGATCCGACGGCAGAGACGTCACCCGCTACGCGGGAACGTCTGGCACCGCCGGCATCGCTTGAAGGATTGACCATCGGCGTGCTCGATATCGGTAAGGTGCGCGGCGATGTGTTCAGCAATGAAATCGCGCGTCTTTTGGGCGAAAAAGGTTTCTCGGTGAAGCAATATGCGAAACCGACCAATACTCGGACGGCGCCTGTGGATTTGGCACAAACGATTGCGACGGAATGTGATGTCGTGATCGAATCACTTAGCGATTGAGGATCCTGTACGTCGTGCAGTTTGCATGACATTTGGGATCTCGACCAAAGAGGCATTCCAGGTGGAATGGTAGCGACGACCGCTTTTGAGCAAGCGGCGAAGGCGCAGTCGGCGGCCTTGAACTTCGATCCGGCTATTGTGTATGTACCACACCCGATTCAAGATCGGACCGATGACGAAATTAAAGCGATTGCGCGCGACGCGTTGGCGCCGGTCATGGAAATGATCTCAGCGTCGATGTGACGCGAGGACGGAGAAAAAATTTGGACGAAGAAGACGATGAACTGGAAGAACGGCTAGGCCCGGAGATTCCAGTAAATGCACGACCAAAAGCGAGTGACTACGGGTTTGATCTTGAGGAGACTTTGTCCTCTGTGTTGTCGATCAGGACCCATATTCCGGACGACGGATTTACGGCCGACACATTGGGGACGGAGCGAGGCGGCAATGCTGCCTTGATCAATAGCGATGGTCTGGTTTTGACTGTCGGTTATCTGGTGACTGAAGCCGAAACCATCTGGTTGTTTGACGGCCAAAACCGTGCAGTGCCGGGGCATGTCGTCGGCTACGATCAGGAAACCGGTTTCGGTCTCGTCCAAGCCTTGCAGAAACTCGACCTGCCGCCGTTTGAGCTCGGTAGTTCGGATTCCCTGCAGGTCGGTGATCCGGTCATTCTAGCAGGCTGTGGCGGCGTCAAGCACGCGGTCAGCGCCGAGGTAGTCTCGCGTCGCGAGTTTGCCGGGTATTGGGAGTACATGCTTGACAACGCGATATTCACCGCGCCACCGCATCCGCTTTGGGGTGGCTCTGCCTTGATTGGCAGTGACGGGACGCTTCTGGGAATTGGCTCACTCTACGTGCAGCAATCCACTGATGGCAAGGAGCCGGTGGACGTTAACATGGTCGTCCCCATCGATATCCTGAAGCCGATCCTGGACGAACTTATGCGCTATGGAAAGACGAGCAAACCGCCGCGCCCGTGGCTCGGAATGTTCACCACGGAAGTGGACGGCCAGGTCATCGTTGCCGGAGTTGCGGATAACGGCCCGGCCCAACAGGCGGATGTCCAACTTGGGGATGTCGTGCTCGGTGTCGGTGGTCAGCCGGTCGACGATATGGCGCAGATGTACCGCAAAATTTGGACGCAAGGTCCGGCTGGGGCAGAAATTCCCTTGAACTTGCAGCGATCCGGCGATGCCGTAGACGTTCACGTTCGGTCTATCAGCCGGGGGGCGCTGTTGAAGGGACCGCAACTGCATTAGCGACCCTTCCACCAGCTCGGGATGGTGTCATTCGGTGAATTAACGGGAGAATAGGCATGGCCGAGATTGAATGCCTCGTCGAGGCGAAAGATATCCTCGGAGAAGGGGTGATTTGGCATCCGGAAGAGCGGAAGCTCTACTGGTGCGACAATTTGAAATCCAACATCCAAACCTACGACCTGGCGACAGGCGCGCACGAGACCTTTCCGATGCCGGAGGAAGTTGGATGCATCGTCTTTCGAGAGAACCATGCCGGTATTTGCGCGGCAATGAAATCCGGCTTTGCCTTTATCCACGATCTAGCGAAGCCGAAGATCGAGTATATCGTCGACCCGGAGCCAGGACTCGATGCCAACCGTATGAATGACGGTAAGTGCGATCGGCGCGGCCGGTTTTGGTGTGGCTCCATGGACGCGGGTCTAACGGAAGCGACCGCGAGCCTCTATCGCTTCGACCCGGATCTCAGCTGTCACAAGATGGACACTGATATTATCTGCTCCAATGGCATTGCCTGGAGCCCTGATAATTCGGTTATGTACTTCTCGGACACGCGCAAGGAATCATTGTACGCGTATGACTACGATATCGAGACCGGCGGCATCGCTAATCGACGGGTGATTGTTGATACATCCGACAAACCTTTCCGCATCGATGGCGCGACGGTTGATTCGGAAGGTAACTACTGGTGCGCGATGGTGCATGACTGGGCCATCGGGAAATACGATCCGAACGGCACACTACTGGAACGCGTGGAGCTACCTGTACGTCAACCGACCATGTGTACATTCGGTGGCGCTGATCTGGACGTTCTGTATGTCGTCTCGGCGACCCGGTTTTTGGAGCCCGGTGAAGCGGAAAAGCAACCGCTGGCTGGTGCGCTCTTCGCGATCACGGGCACGGGTGCAACGGGCATCGTGGAACCGTATTTCGCGGGGTAGGCGACCATGGATAAAGTCGAACCCTGCCGCCTCGATCTCTGCGCAACTTTTCGCGACAATCCATTCGGGCCGCATGGGCCAGAGCTGCAGACACTCATCAAGCTGTTACGGTGGGAGCGGATTGAGAGCCGCTATATTCTCGTGCAGCCGAAGCGGAATGACCCGTGGTACCTGGCCCATACAACGGGGCCGAAGACGCATCCGCTTGAGCTTTTTCGAGATCAAGGTTTTTCGGATCTGAAGTCCGCCTATTGGGCCCTATTCAAGGCACGGTGGGAGGCGAATACTGGCGCTCGGTTGATCCTGGACGGCCTCGATGATCCAGTGATCCCGCGCCCCGGTGAAGGCGAGTTGACGACATCAGCCGCCGATCGGCCAATTCTGTCCTATAGCGACGTGTTCATTGTGAGGGGCGGAGAGCGCATCGAGTTCAAGGTCAGTGCGGAAGGCGACATGGCCTATCACGCAGAAATCGTGCGCCTGCGCTGTGGTGACGGAACACTGGAGGGCCCCGCATTCCAGGAAATTCCCGTCGAGACATCGGTCAACGGGGATTATCCGGCACGCCATCAATCAATCGATGCGGGCTCCTACGTCGAAATCGGACAAGCGGAAGCTTTTGGTTTGGATAGTTTTACTCTCCAAGCCCGAATTTGGCCGACGACCCCTGGCAAGGGGCCGCAAGCACTCCTTGCGAATTGGGATCACGCGACGACGAAGGGCTTCGCGCTCGCTATTGACGATGAGGGCGGCTTATCGCTCTATATGGGCAACGGGAAGGACCTGTTTATTCTGGGAACTGGGGTCCCGCTGCTGGAGCGGCAATGGTATCTCGTGGCGGCGAGTTTCGATGCTGAGACGCGACAAGTCTGGGTCGGGCAACGGCCTTTCACTCAATTGCCTTATGACGACACGACTGCAAGCGGGCAGTCCGGTGTCGATCTGACACCAATAGCAGGGCCAGGTTTTCGAATTGCTGCTTGGCATGGCATGGATGGTGATCGACAAGCGTCGACCGGCCATTACAACGGCAAGATCGATGCGCCGGAGGTCGCGCTTCGGGCACTATCACATGGTGAGCGCGATGCGTTCATGGAACATGCAGTGGCTGCCGATCTCTCCGACGCTCTTGTGGCGCGATGGGATTTCTCGCGAGAAGTGTCGGGGACGCGGGTTATCGACGTCTCCGGTAACGATCATGGCGGGGAGACGGTCAATCTTCCGACCCGTGCAATGAAAGGTTGGAACTGGGATGGCAGCGAATTTAACTGGACCCGTAAACCGGAACATTACGGCGCCATTCATTTCCATGATGATGATCTCTACGATTGCGGCTGGAAGACGGATTTCGCCCTCGACGTGCCACCTAAATTGGAGAGCGGCATCTATTGCGCCAAGTTGACCCGTGATGCGCATGAAGATTATTGCCCCTTTGTTGTGAGCCCGCCAGTCGGTCAAGCCCGCGCGCCATTGGCATTTCTCCTGCCGACGGCGAGTTATTGGGCTTATGCAGATCGCCATAGTGAGATTGAATGGCGAGAGCGGGAGAACGTCACCGGTTACTGGGCGGCAGTCGATCCGTCCGCGCTTTATCTTCACGAACATCCGGAGCTCGGTTGCTCCCTTTACGATGAGCATTCGGACGGATCGGGCGTCTGCTATTCCTCGCGTCTGCGGCCCATCCTCAACATGCAGCCAAAGGAAAAGCTCTGGCAGTTCGCCGCCGATACGCACATCACGGATTGGTTGGAGGCCAAGGGTATCGATTACGATGTGATTACCGAGGATGACTTGGATATCCACGGCTATGAGTTGTTGCGACCCTATAAATGCGTGATGACCGGCACGCATCCGGAATATCCCTCGCTTCGTATGCAGGAAGCCTACGAGACTTATAAAAACGAAGGCGGGCGGTTTGTCTATTTCGGCGGCAATGGGTTTTACTGGCGGGTCTCCTATCATCCGGAATTGCCGGGCGTTCTGGAGATGCGGCGCGCCGAGGACGGTATTCGCTCCTGGATGGCCGAGGGCGGTGAGTATTATCACAGCTTTACCGGAGAACTCGGCGGTATGTGGCGGCGCATGGGGCGAGCTCCGCAATCGGTGGCGGGTACGGGCATGGCGGCCCAGGGTTTCGACTTTTCCTGTCATTACAATCGAACAGAGGAGAGCTTCGATCCGCGTGCGGCATTCATCTTCGATGGCATCGGCGCGGACGAGAAAATTGGAGATTTTGGCGTTCTCGGCGGTGGTGCCGCCGGGTGGGAGATCGACCGGGCGGACACGGCTTTGGGCACACCGCCGCATGCCCTGATCGTGGCGACGGCAACCGATTTCACGTCGGCTTATCATTGGGTGAAGGAAGAATTGACCCATACGCATTCCGCCAATACCGGACAGACCAGCCCGATGGTGCGTTGCGATATGGTGTTTTACGAGACACTGAAGGGTGGTGCGGTCTTCTCATCGAGTTCGATTGCGTGGGCGGCGGCGCTTTCCCACAATGACTACAACAATAACGTGTCGCGCATATCGGAAAATGTGGTTCGAAGGTTCTGCGAGACTTCGACAGGCTCCGAATGACCGGACACTTTCGAATATCTGTTTCCTAATTTTGGGAGAGAACTGACATGGGCACGGACTTGCACTTTAAGACGGCCGTTGAACTGGCGGCGATGATCCGCGCGAAGGAAATCGGCTGTGCGGATCTCCTGGAGCATTTTCTGACGCGCTGCGACAGGCATAACGCGGGCTTGAATGCGATCATCGTCTGGAAGAGGGATGAGGCGCGCGCGCGGGCACGGCAGGCAGATGAGGCACTGGCCAAGGGTGAGGTGTGGGGACCGCTTCACGGTGTGCCCATGACCATTAAGGAGAGCTACGATTGGGAAGGCACGGCCACCACATGGGGCGTGCCGGAATTGAAACACAATATTGCACGCAAGAATTCTGTCGTCGTCGAGCGAATGCTGGCAGCTGGCGTCGTGCTTTTTGGCAAGACCAATGTCCCGTTGCTGCTTGGCGATTGGGAGACCTTCAACGAAATATATGGCACGACCAATAATCCTTGGGACCTCACACGGGTACCGGGCGGGTCCTCCGGGGGTTCGGCCGCGGCCTTAGCTGCGGGGTTGACCGGTATTGATTCAGGTAGCGACATCGGCGCTTCGATCCGCAACCCGGCGCATTACTGTGGTGTCTACGGTCACAAGCCGACCTGGGGTCTTGTTCCCTTACGGGGACAGGCGCTGCCGGGGTCTCTGTCTCATGCGGATATCTCCGTCGTGGGACCGTTGGCGCGGGGTGCCGAGGATTTGGCGGTGGCGCTCGAAGTCATGGCGGGACCCGATGCGCTGGAGGCTGACGGTTACAAGCTCGATTTGATTAAACCGGAGAAAAAGAAACTCTCCGATTTCCGTATCGCCGTTATGGTGAGCGATGATGTCTGCCCCGTGGACAGCGAATATGCAGATCGTATTCAAGTGGTCGCCGACGCTTGCGCCAAAGCGGGGGCAACGGTCGATGATACGGCACGTCCTGCTATCGATATGGCGAAGTCCCATGACATTTACATTCAATTGCTGCGCGGCGTCACGACGGCTCGCTTGCCTGTCGAGGTGTTCGATGAGAACAAGCGTCAAGTGTCTGCCCTTTCGGAGAATGACGAGGGCTACGAAGCGCGGAACCTGCGGGCGTCGGTGCAGTACCACCGGGATTGGATGGCCGCGAACGAGTACCGCACTCACATGCGCTGGGCCTGGCAAGCCTTCTTCCAACAATGGGATGTTCTGCTTTGCCCGACCGCATCCTCGGCCGCTTTCCCGCACGACCAAAAGGGTGAACGCTGGAACCGTACGATCCCGGTGAACGGTGTGCCGCAAAGCGCAGTCGACCAATTGTTCTGGGCGGGCATGTCCGGCGTTGTCTTGTTGCCCTCGACCGTGGCGCCTTCGGGCCTCACCCGCTCGGGCCTGCCCACCGGCGTGCAGATTGTTGGGCCTTCCATGCACGATCTGAGGACCATCGACTTCGCACGGTTGTTGGGCGAGGAAATTGGAGGCTTTCAGCCGCCGCCGGGATATGATTGATGACGGAGGAAAAACCACACATCGCCTTTATCGGGCTTGGCTTAATGGGTGCGGGATTTACGAAACGCCTTATCGAGCTCGGCTATGAGGTGACCGGACACGATGTGGACCCGGCAAAGATGACAGCAGCATCAGAGTGGGGTGTAAAGTCCGCTGGTAGTGTTGCCGAGGCCGTTCAAGAAGCTGATATCGTGCAAATCTGCGTGCTGGAAACATCGTCCGTCCGAGACATCGTTATCGGAAAAGGCGGTATTGTGGAGACAGGACGGGCGGGGGCGGTGGTAGTTGATCACGGGACGACCGTATTGGATGTGACGCGAGAGATGGCGGAAGAGCTTGAGCGCTGTTGCGGAATGGCATGGGTGGATGCGCCGGTCTCCGGGGGGCCATCCGCGGCCGAAGACGGCTCACTCGCGATCATGGCCGGTGGTTCAGCCGACGCCATCGTTAAGGTAAACAACCTGATGGAAGGTTTGTCGGGGGTCTTCACGCATATGGGCGATGTCGGTGCGGGACAAATCACCAAAATGGTGAACCAGGTATTGGTCCTCACGAACTACTGCATCATTGCAGAGGCGGTGAAACTTGGTGAAGCGGGTGGTGTCGACGTCTCGAAAATTCCAGAAGCTTTGGCGACGGGTCACGCTGGCAGTAACCTGTTGAACGCCTTAGTGCCGCGCATCGTTGAGCGCGATTTCCAGCCGATGGGTCGTGCCAAGCAGATATTAAAGGACTTCGATATGTTGCACGACCTGACCAAAGGCTTGGAAGCGCCGTCGCCGATGGCGGATCAGGCGCGGACGCTGTTCCGGCTTCTCTGCGCACGCGGTCATCAGGATTTAGACGGCACGGCGGTTTTCAAGTTATACGACGAGCCGCCCGTATAAGCTCGGTCTTGGGGCTTGGTTGAAAGCTTCTTCTATTTTGTCGAACTCACGCGCTTACGTTTCGATCCGGTAGTATCGTTTGGCGTTGTCATGGAAGAGTTTGCGTTGTGCCGATTGGCCAAGCTCTTTGGTAATCTCGCGAAAGCCGTCGAAAATTGTATCGTAACTCGCGACCAAGCTGTCGACCGGAAAATTGCTGGCGAACATGCAGCGTTCGACGCCAAAGATCGCGATAGTTGTCAGCACGATATTACGGTTGAGCTCGACGGTCCATGCTTCACCCGGCATGCCAATACCGGAAATCTTAACGGCCGTGTTGGCAACGTCCGCCAGCGCTTCCATTCCTGCACGCCAGCCCAATAGACTGCGCTCGCTACGGTCGGATGGCAGACCGGTATGGTTCAGGATGATCAGGGTGTCCGGAAAATCACGCGCTAAATCCCTCGCCTCCTCCAAATGCCACCAGGGCACCTGCAAATCGTAATGAAGGCTGTGTTTGGCCATGATGGCATAGCCTTCCCGGAATTTAGGATCGCTCATCGTACCGGGCGCGCCAGAGATGACTTGATCTTGGGTCGCCGCCGCCACCGGCTTTTGTCTGATACCACGTATGAGGGGATAGGCCGCGTGGCCTGCCAACACGGTGTTTATGTCGTCCCGGCAGAACCAGGCTTGGCCGATGATCGCGCTCGGTACGCCGTCAGCCTCGGCGACGCAATGGAGCCAATCCGTTTCGGCAACCGGATCATCCGTCGACCATTCAGCCTCCATATGGACGGAAGCAACGACGTTTTGGCGGTTGTTGTCTTGCCGAAATTCGGCGGGCAGGTAATTGCGGCAGATCGAGCTGTAATCCCCGTATCTGAAGGTTGGGATTATCTCATCTTGCAGCCAAGGGTAGCGGCCGCTCGTCAAATCCCAGAGATGATGATGTGCATCGATGATGGGGAAAGGCGTGGACACGGGCTGCGACCTCAAATGGCTGTGACGTCGCCAAGTGTAAAGGTGCTATCCGCCCTAGAACAGAGCGCGCAATCCCCAAAACAACACGGCGGCGAGCAGCGCGGTTGCGGGGACCGTAATAACCCACGCAGAGGCGATCGTGACCACGTGTTGGCGGCGCACCAGGCGCCGGCGCTTCGCGCGTTCTTCCAGGTCCATCTTCTCCCAGAATTTCTTATCTTTTCGAAACTGGCCGTGATTGATATGGGTTCGCCGTGCGGTCTGCCATTCTCGGAAAAATCCGACGCCGAATACCGCGCCGACCGCGATGTGGGTTGAGCTGACCGGCAGGCCGAGCGCCGAGGCGATCAGGACTGTGATAGCAGCGGAGAGCGCCACGCAATAGGCCCGCATCGGGTTCATCTTCGTGATCTGGTCGCCGACCATTCGGATCAAGCGTGGACCGAATAGCGCCAATCCGATGGCAATGCCGACGGCGCCGATACACATGACCCAAAACGGGATCGCGACACTTGTCGCAATAGCGCCGGAGGAGGCGGCAGAGACAATTGCCGCGAGTGGGCCAACCGCGTTTGCAACGTCGTTCGATCCGTGGGCAAAAGACAACAACGCGGTCGAACAGATCAGTGGGATCGTAAACAACGTGCGGATCGATTTATTGCGATTTTCCATTCCCGTCGCCTGGCGTTCGATAATAGGCTTCAGGATTAAATAAGTTGCGGCGCTGATCGCGATCGAAACCGCGGTGATCATCCAAGGTTCGGGCTTCCAAACCCTCTTCAGTCCTTTCAGCATTAGGTATGCGGCGAAAACTCCAGCCATGATCGCGACGAGGACTGGAACCCATCTTTTCGCTCCCGCGATTTTGTCCTCGCGATAGACGATGAAGGTTTTGATGAAGGCCAGAAATAAGGCTGCGATGATGCCTCCCAGTACTGGGGAAATTACCCAGCTCGCGGCGATCTTGCTCATTGTTCCCCAATTGACGATGGCGAACCCGGCGGCTCCAATACCCGCTCCCATGACGCCGCCTACGATGGAATGCGTCGTCGATACCGGTGCGCGCACATATGTGGCGATGTGAATCCAGAGAGACGCCGCCAACAAGGCGGATAGCATGGCCCAAATAAAAGTCAGTTCGCTGTCGAATGAGTCGACTGAGATGATGTTCTTGGAAATTGTTTTGACGACATCTCCGCCTGCGATTAACGCGCCGGCCGCTTCGAATATGGCGGCAATTGCCAATGCGGCACCCAGTGAGAGCGCTTTCGAGCCGACTGCCGGACCCATGTTATTGGCAACATCGTTCGCGCCGATGTTCAGCGCCATATATGCGCCACATACGCCGGCGGCAATCACAAAGGGTCCGTAGACGTGTTCGCCGTTAGTCACCGATGTGATGAGATAGACGATCACCAGGAAAAGCAGCGCGACACCGGAGTTCGTGAGGAAGCGTCGGTTGGTCCGAGCTGCTGATTCAATGTGGCGCAGTTTTGCGAGGTCTTTAGTCAGCGTTTCTTTATACACAGTCCGAATTTCTTGTCTGATGATGGGTTAGTGGATTTGCTAGGTGCCTTAAAATGGAGAAGTCATCACAAAATTGTAATGCTGAACAATATGTTTATGTAGGGCGTTGTTTTAATGACATAAATCGATACTAGTGCGGAGGATGCGAAGCATGAGTGCAGAATGGAACTGTCGAATCGAGAGGTTAATCTTCCTCATCAATGGCGTAACCCGCACCGCGAACCGTACGAACGATATCCTTCAATCCTTTAATGTTCAGCGCTTTCCGTAAACGGCGGATATGGACGTCGACCGTTCGACTTTCGACATAGACGTCCCGGCCCCAAGCGCGGTCCAACAATTGTTCTCTTGAGAACACGCGCCCCGGTCGTTCCATGAGGACACGAAGCAAACGAAATTCGGTCGGCCCGAGATGAATGGCCTGATCGTTTCGGCTGATACGATGGCGGGCTAAATCCATGCGGATGTCGGAGTATTCTAACACTTCTGCCGCGATTTCTGGGTGGGAGCGCCGCAAGACGGCCTGAACTCGAGCGATCATTTCATTCGGCGAATAGGGTTTGACCATATAGTCGTCTGCGCCGTTCTCAAGGCCGCGCACTCGGTCTTCTTCTTCGCCTCGCGCGGTCAGCATGATAACCGGTGTGAGTTTTGTAAGCTGTTGGGCTTTTAAGCGTCGGCAAATTTCAATACCGGAAATATCTGGCAACATCCAGTCGAGAATAACGAGATCGGGCTCTTCTTCTTCCGCTAGCGTCAGGGCCTCCTCTCCAGCGGGTGCGACAGAAATTCGGAACCCCTTTTTTTCCAGGTTGTAGCGCAAAACTTCGACTTGCGCCGGCTCATCCTCGACTATCAATATTAATGGGTTCATGGTTGCGCGCTTTCGCGGTCATTCTCAACATCGTCTGGATTGACGACAGTCGTGCTCGAATGGTCACCTTTTAGTCTTTCGTCATGCGGCATCTTGCCGTGCACCATGAAATGCACTTGTTCGGCGATACTGGTGGTATGGTCACCAATCCTCTCGATATTCTTCGCGACGAACAAGAAGTGTGTGCACGGGGTAATAAATCTTGGATCCTCCATCATGTAGGTAATGAGTTCCCGAAAGAGGCTCGTGTGTAACAAATCGACGTCCCGGTCGCGTGCACGAACATCGCCCGCCTTTTCTGCGTCACGTTCGATATATGCGTCCAGCGCGTGATTGATCATATCTTGAACAAGATCACCCATCCGAGAGACTGTTTTCAGAGGCCCCAGCAGCGAGGGGCCGTTCTTCAAGACAATTGTGCGTTTCGAGATATTCTTTGCGTAATCACCAATTCGCTCGATGACGCTGGAAATTTTGATAGCGGATATCACGATCCGCAAATCGGCGGCCATTGGCTGCCGAAGAGCGATGAGTTTTACAGTGAAGTCGTAAATTTCCTTTTCCAATGCGTCGATTCGCTTGTCCGCGGGGATGATGCGCTCGGCCGCTTCAACGTCTTTTTTGCAGAGTGCTTCAACACTGCGCGCGAGCTGAGATTCTGCCAGACCTCCCATTTCCGCGATCATGTTGTCGAGGCGACTGAGATCAGTGTCGAATGACGACACAATGTGATCGTTGCTCATGGTTCTCGTCTCCGGTTAGCCGAATCGGCCAGTTATGTAATCCTGGGTCCGCTGCTCTCGCGGGTTGGTGAATATCTGTTCCGTGTCGCCTACTTCAACGACGTCGCCCAAATGGAAGAAAGCAGTACGCTGTGATACACGGGCCGCTTGTTGCATGGAGTGGGTCACAATAACGATCGTAAAATTCTTGCGCAGCTCATCGATAAGTTCTTCGATTTTTGCCGTGGCGATCGGATCGAGCGCGGAACAAGGTTCGTCCATCAAGATCACTTCAGGGCTCACCGCAATCGCGCGAGCAATGCAAAGGCGTTGCTGCTGGCCGCCCGAGAGTGAGGTGCCCGGTTCGCTGAGACGGTCCTTTGCTTCGTTCCATAGTCCCGCACGTTGCAGGCTACTTTCAACGATCTCGTCGAGTTCGTCTTTTGTCGCCGCAAGCCCGTGTATTCTGGGACCATAGGCCACGTTATCGTATATTGATTTTGGGAATGGATTTGGCTTCTGGAAGACCATTCCAATCAGCGCGCGGAGTTGTACGACATCTACAGAGCGTCTGTAGATGTCGTTCTCGTCCAATAGAATTTTCCCTTCGACCCGACATCCGTCAATAACGTCGTTCATACGGTTGAGGCAACGAATGAAAGTCGATTTGCCGCAGCCGGATGGACCAATAAGCGAGGTTACCATTCGGCTTGCGACGTCGAGGTCTATTCCGAATAGAGCTTGTTTCGCGCCATAGAAGACATCAACACCACGTGCCGAAATCTTCGTATTAGGTCCCGTATCTGTCGCAGTGATATTCAGGTCTTGTGAAATTGGTTGTGTCAATTTGGACATTACCAACGCCTTTCAAATTTTTGCCGCAGGATTTGTGCGGCCAAATTCATACATACTAGGAATCCGAGGAGAACCATAATCGCCGCAGATGTTCGCTCGACAAATGCTCGCTCTGGGCTATCGGCCCACAGGTAGACTTGAACCGGCAAGACCGTTGCCGGGTCAGTTGGACCATGCGGTACGTCGACGATAAAGGCGACCATACCGATCATGAGTAATGGAGCGCTTTCGCCAAGAGCCCTCGCCATACCGATAATGGTACCGGTTAACATTCCGGGCATTGCCAAGGGTATGACATGGTCGATAACGGTTTGTAGCCGACTTGCGCCAACGCCAAGGGCCGCTTCCCGGATGGAAGGTGGCACCGATTTGAGGGCCGCCCGAGATGCGATGATGATTGTAGGCAAAGTCATTAAGGCTAGCACCAAGCCACCAACAAGAGGTGCTGAGCGGGGCAGTCCAAAAAAATTCAGGAAGACTGCAAGTCCGAGAAGACCGAAGACAATGGAAGGAACCGCCGCCAGGTTGTTGATGTTGACTTCGATAACCTCGGTCCATCGGTTCTTTGGTGCGAATTCTTCAAGGTAAACCGCCGCCATAACGCCTAATGGAAATGACAGCAGCAAAGTAATGATCAAGGTGAGCGTCGATCCCACAACAGCACCAAGGACGCCAGCCTGTTCGGGATCACGGCTATCACCGGCGGTAAAGAATTGGGTGTTGAAGTTTGTCGAAATAGCTCCGGAGGCCTGAAGGGATGCGAACCAACGTATTTCATTGTCTTTTACGCGGCGCTCGCTTTCGGGGAGGTTAACATCGACGTTGCCCTTATTAAGGATGTCGATATCAGCAGATGCGGTTAGCGAGATCGCCACTGTCTGTCCGATCAACGAGGGGTCGTCGCGAATGAGTTGGTAAAGCTCAAATGCCGCACCACCACTGACCAACTTATAGAGAGCTTTTTTGTCCCGCCGCGTTCTAACATTGGGGAAAATTTTGCGCAGACTGGCCTTTATCAAACCGCCGTAATCGGCCTTGATGAGAGTTTTTGGATCGCGATGTCCTTGCGGATCGATTATGGATTCATCCAGATGAACCCGGAGTTCAATGTTTGTTTGGATAAAGGCCGAATGACCTTTGTAAACAATATTACCAAGCATAATCGCGAGGAATGCCAAGGCCAAGCAAACCGCAAGTAGGCCGAAAAACTTAAACCGTCGTTCCGCGGCGTAGCGCCGTTTCAAACTACTCCGGACAATCTCACCAGTCGGTCTATTCGTTGCGCCAGGTACTTTGGCTGTCATATCAGTCATATTTTTCTCGGTATTTTTGCACGACCCGAAGTGCAAGGATATTTAGGAAAAGAGTGACAACAAACAGCACGAGGCCGAGTGCGAACGCGGCAAGGGTTTTTGCGCTGTCGAATTCTTGATCGCCAACCAGAAGCGTAACGATTTGCACGGTCACCGTGGTGACCGCCTCGAAGGGGTTGGCTGTTAAATTCGCCGCCAGACCTGCGGCCATGACGACAATCATTGTCTCGCCAATAGCACGGGAGACCGCGAGCAATACACTGCCGACGATTCCAGGGAGAGCCGCTGGTAGAATGACGCGAATGATGGTTTCGGAGTGTGTAGCGCCTAAGCCCAAGGACCCTTCCCGCATTGATTGGGGCACCGCTGTGATGACATCGTCGGACAGAGACGAGATAAAGGGAATAATCATGATACCCATAACGGCACCCGCTGCGAGGGCGCTTTCTGAGGAAACGGACAAGCCTAAAATTCCTCCGCTCTCGCGTAGGAGTGGTGCAACCGTGAGAGCAGCAAAAAATCCGTAGACGACCGTCGGGATACCCGCGAGGATTTCTAGTAAAGGCTTGGCAATGGCCCGGAATTTGGAATTGGCGTATTCCGCCAAGTAAATTGCAGTCATCAATCCGATCGGAACGGCGACGAACATAGCAATTGCGCTGATTAAGGCGGTGCCTGCAAAGATCGGCACGGCCCCAAACGCGCCGTCGGATGCGACTTGATCTTCACGCAGAGCAATTTGTGGGCTCCATTCGAGGCCGAATAAAAACTCGATTGGGGATACTTTTTCGAAAAAGCGGAAGGCCTCAAATAGAAGTGAAAGTACAATCCCGATTGTTGTCAGAATAGCCACGGTGGAAGCCGTAACTAGGAAGAACATTGCCACGCGCTCAACTGTATTGCGGGCCCGAAAGTTGGTGGCAATGAAGCGCTGGCCGACCGCAATTCCGGCAATGCCTAGACAAAGAGCGAGGACAAATTTTGCGGCGGAACTGGTCGCTACGAACGCATTGTAGCGCTCTGCTGCGGCGTGGATGGCTGGATTTGGATCGCTGCTGGCGATGTTTCCGGTGGCAATATTTCGAATGTCATTCAGTAACAGATTCAGTCGCGCGTCAGGAACGCTCTGCAAATGTGTCGGAAGTTCGGAAACGACAAGGCTGGTGATGATGGCCGGCTCTAGCGCAACCCACAACGCCACCAGGAAAGTTGAGGGAATGCCGCACCAAATGGCCACGTATAAACCATGATAAGAGGGTAATGAATGCAGTTTGTTGAGTTCACCGCAGCTGGCAGCAACAGCTCGGTTCCGACCGAGGCGAAAGCCGAAATAGGTTAGGAGCAGCAGGACGATGAAAACGACGTAGGTTTGCATTTTATTACAGGTGAGCTGATGCTTTGAATTTGGTTAGTCAGAGTGAGAGGGCCGGAATGTTCCGGCCGTCTTCTCAAAAGTTCTTACATCGACAGATTGTTTAGCGACGATCCGTCGGTTTGGAACTTCTTCCGCTCCGCACTGGGCATCGGGATCAATCCGCGATCGGCGAGATACCCATCGCCGCCCCAAGCTTTGTCGCTGGTGAACTCAGCGACATATTCTTTGATGCCGGGGATTTTGCCGACATGCGCTTTCTTTATGTAAAAGAACAGTGCGCGCGATACCGGATATTTTTGAGCCGCAATGTTTTCGAACTCAGGTGCCACACCATTGATCAGGCTGCCTTGGATCTTGTCGTCGTTTTGATCAAGGAAGCTATAGCCGAACACGCCGAAGGCGTTCGGGTTTGCTTCGAGTTTCTGTACAATCAAATTGTCGTTCTCGCCCGCTTCGATATAACCGCCATCCTCGCGGATACCTCGGCAGAGAGCTTTATATTTTTTCTTATCCTTCTTTTTCATAGCTTTAAGTGTTGGGAACGTCTTGCAACCGCCTTCGATCGCGAGTTCGTTAAAAGCGTCGCGTGTGCCGGAGGTCGGTGGTGGGCCCAGGACTTCGATCTTGGTGTTCGGCAGCGAAGCGTCGACGTCTTTCCAAGTCTTGTTTGGGTTCGCGATCAACTTGCCCCCGTCCTTGTTGCCCTGTGGGACCTGTTTGGCGAGAGCCAGAAACATCTGCTTCAAGGAGAGCTTCATTTGGTCCGATTTTTTTGAATTTGCGAAAACGATACCGTCATAACCGAACTTTATTTCGACAATTTCCTTGATTCCATTCTTGGTGCATTTCTCGACTTCGGATTTTTTGATTCGGCGCGATGCGTTCGTAACATCAGGATGTTCCACACCGACGCCGGAACAGAACAGCTTGAGACCGCCGCCTGAACCAGTTGATTCGATCTTTGGTGTTTTGAAGCCGCTGGTTTTGCCGAATTGTTCGGCGACGACGGTCGCGAATGGGTAAACGGTCGAAGAACCGACAATGTTGATTTGGTCGCGTGCCTCGGCCGCACCGGTCATCGCGACGGTGGCGAGAGCTGTATTTCCTAGAACCTTCCGTATCATAAAGTTTTGCTCCTGCAAAAAGATAAACCACCGCGGGCAATCCCGCGAGATGGCGCGATATTATGCAGTTGGAGACGCAGTTTTATGACGAATCAGTTTCAGTTTTATGACAATATTTCAGAATTTTTAACTTTTTGACTACTCGGTAGGAAAACCCTAAATTCGGTGCCCTTTCCAATCGCGCTGTCAATGGTGAGACGGCCACGATGCCTATTTACGATATGCTTTACGATAGCGAGACCAAGACCCGTTCCTCCCATCGTACGGGACCGACCCTTATCCACACGGTAGAATCGCTCTGTCAGTCGGGGCAAATGCTCCGGCGAGATGCCGTCGCCTTCGTCGGAGACGGTCACGACGAACCCGGCACTGCCGAGGTCTGGGATGCGGCCGACTTCTTCCACGTTGACCCTGACCCGGGTGTTTTTAGGGCTATATTTCACTGCGTTGTCGATTAAGTTATGAAAAACTTCCGTTAGTTCGTCGCGATTCCCGGTGGCAAAAACGTGCGCGTTATTTTCTGGTAGTTCGATCGTTATTTTTCTTACAGATGCACGTGCGGTCAATGTATCGACGACCTCGACAAGCAGTGGTCGAATTTCTACGTTACCTTCCGGCAAGATATGCTCGTTGGCTTCCACTCGCGAGAGGGAGAGCAGGTCGTCGATCAGACGCGTCATACGCTTCGATTCGCTATCCATGATCTCGAGGAAGCGATCTCTTGCGGCTTCATCATCGCGCGCGGACCCCCGCAGTGTTTCAATGAAACCAACCAAGGAAGAGAGCGGTGACCGGAGTTCGTGGCTGACATTGGCGACGAAGTCGGCACGCATTTGCTCGGCGTTATTCTCTGCTGTCATGTCATGCATGATTAAAACAGCGTCCGCTTCGTATTGCGTGGTCCCGGTCAACGACGCGATTTGAATGTCGAAGCTGCGACGCACCGAATCCAACAATGATATGCGTAGTTGGCGTTGCTCCGCGCCGGTTAACACTTCGTCGACGGCGTCAAGAATATCCGGGTGTCGCAGTGCCAAGGTCAACGCGCGGCCCTCGATTTGATCACCGAGGAGATTCTTGGCTGCGATATTTGCTGCCAGTATCTGTTTTTCCGCATCGATCAGGAGCACTGGATCGGGCAGTACATTAAGTAGCGCGGTTGTGGCCGTGTTTTCCATTGGGTCCTGCTTATGTAACTTACCGCCGTGTGAGTTATAATTGCTCTGTATCCAAGTTTAGACTCAATGTCGACCTCGTAACCTCTACGCTTGAGACAGCGGTAAGTGGGCGCTAGATTGCGCGACCTTATTTTAGACCACCTTGCTTTGGGAGATATTGATATGTCGGAAGTCGGCGGTGTTGCGGGCGATCGTTTGCGTTCACTAATTGAGCGGATCGAGCGCCTGGAAGAAGAAAAAGAGACGATTTCCGTCGATGTTCGTGAAGTGTATGCGGAAGCCAAAGCAACTGGATTCGATCCGAAAGTCATGCGCCAAATCGTGCGATTACGGAAAATGGAATCTGATGACCGTAAGGAACAAGAAGCCTTACTTGAGATTTACAAAGAAGCCTTGGGCATGGAAGCGCCGGCGATGCCCGAGCCCGTCGATATATAGCTCGCTCTAGAGCGAGCCGGTATCCGGGACGAACCAAAACGCACCGGGTTGGTGAATGCCGAGAGAGCCGCCGTATAGGCCCGGAACCTTTTTGCTTCCTTTGAAACGGACAAACAACGGCTGTTTTGGTAGACGCTCCGCTACGGGCTTAATTTCACCCGCCTTGACTCGTTTTGTGAGGATTGGTGATTCGGAATATGTGTTCGCATGCGCCGAAGACGCGGCAAGATTGAGTGGTCCGACTAAAATCAGAGATCGAACCTTTCGACAAAAAGGCCCCTTTAAGGAAAAATTCAAAATCAACACGTTCAATGTATGAAACGTTTAAGCTGAATTAATTCTGGCTACATTTTCATATCGTCTTGCCACGGTTTGATCTTGTCGAACTTTTTTGCGGCTTCCGGTAGGCCCGGAGATTTTGTTTGAATACCAATCGCATTGAAATTTTCGACACTCGTCACGTCAATCTTGATGTCTTTGCTCTCGACGATGCGGGCGACGGCTTCGGCGATCTCGTTAAATCCATCGATGGTAGATTCGATTTTGATCTTCCTCGAATTGGTTAAAAGCGTGAGCTCCATCCAACCGGCATCGCGGTCTCGCTTAATGGTAAAAAACCGCAATTTAGCGCCTGTGACACTGCTCCAATCCACACGGCGACGGCGTAATCCGTAGATTTTGAGGCCATCCGGTTCGATTTCAATCATGGTCAAATGTTTCAACCATGTTTTGACACCAAACCCAGCAAATAAGGCAAAGAGCGGTCCGATAAAGAAAAACATGACAGGGGTCGAAAATGCACTAATCATCAAGGCGCCGGTGATGGTCGTGCCCACGCCCGCTTGGATATAATCGCCCCTTAAGGACGCTAACGGGTAGCGGTAGCCGGTCATTGTATTTTCTCCAAAAGGTCCTCGACGGAAATCCAACGTGCCGCCGGATGTTTCTGCGTCACCTCTAGCAGTCGTTCGATGAAGCGCCAAGAGGCAGGATCTTGATTTAGATGGTGGGTCATCAAACCGGTTGCCTCAGGTGTTATATTGTTTATCAGTCTTTGGAAGGCTAGATGGTTAATAATCGCGACAATCGCAAGCTCATCGCTGACAAAATTCCGTGATCCTCGCCAATCAATGATGTCGACGTGAACGTTGAGTTGGTTGAATTGTTTGCGAGGATTGCTCGGGCCGAAGGTTGAAACTGCCCGTAAACCAACCCGCTCTAACCGTTCTGCAAGGGAATTGTCGATGCGATTCCAGGGGGGGACGAAGACTGCGGACGCGGTGTGCGGCATCAAGGTATTTAGACGCTGCCATCCTCGATCGATTTCGGCGATCATATCATCAAAGGGCCGGTGCGGTCCGAATTCGGATTTCTTCTCCCCGGGCGGTGCGTGGTTTTGGTGTGAATACCCGTGCGGCAATGCACTGACGCCGGAGTAGCTTGCCAGCATGTCCGCCAATTCACCGGTCGCCAACGCTGGTATGGTGGCGATGGAGATGGGGGTGCTGGACGCCATGTCCAACAATTGCGTCAGCTGGGGGCTCGGCTTAGTCGCATCATCGTCGCGCCACCAGAACAAGGCTTCCCGCTTGGCGGTTGCCCAAGCGTCGAGTTCCGCCTCGAGCTTAATCCATGGATCTGGGTTTGTTGGATTGTCCGACATGAGGATCTTATATCCACTCTTTTGCGAAAATCCTAGTTTTGAGAGGGTTAACAAGAATGTCCGTCGTTTCCGCGGCGCCATTCAAGTTCAGTTTTCCGGTCAATCGGCTTTGACCGCATTCTGCTTCTTTAAGCGCCGCGAGAAGAGTTTTGCCGGATACATTCTATTCTGATCCTGAAGCGACCCGATCTAAATCCACTAGGCGTTTGGCTCGCAGGCATTGTTCGGCCTGACCCATCCCTTGATATGGCACCATGACCGCCGGTACCCCAAAGGTTACGACATCCATTGCCGTGTTGTATCCAGCCTGACTAATCGAGGCATCTGCCCGGCCGTGCACGTCGGGGAAGTCAGGGCAGATGGGCTTCACAACAATATTAGTTTCTTCGCTCACGAACTCACGAACCGCCGCCGCGCGCCGGTCGTGTCCCAATCCCCAAAGATGCTGAACGTAATAGAGGACGCGTGGCATTTTGGCTCAGCCGGATGTCAGCGATACATTTAGTTCCACGACTTCTGGGTGCCCGTCCGCCTGCAGGCGGAATAGGTGAGTACAGTCATCGGCCAGTGTGTCCGGCCAAGGTGTCGTTTGATCCCATTCGGCGGCCAAGGAATAGGTCGCTCGGACGATGCCCCGATGACATACAATGACGGTGGGCCTGCCCGCATCCGCCAATTCCCGAAAGACGGCGAGCAAACGGTCTTGCACTTCGCGTTGGCTTTCGCCGCCGGGCGCTTTGAAATCTAGACCCCCCGCCCGCCATGCCTCGCCAGGATTGCCTATTTCAGCCTTGAGTTCGGTGATGGTCAGACCTTCCCAGACCGCCCAATCCATTTCGATCAGACGCGCGTCAGTGCGGCTTGGCGGTGTGCCGGAAAGAATTTTGGCGGTCTCAACCGCACGCGAAAGTGGGCTTGATATCCAATCGAATTCCTCGATATGGGGTGGTACCCGCCAAGTGCGGACGGTCTCGCGGCCGTTAACACTGAGCGGAACGTCGGTCGTACTTTGCACGCGACCGCCTTCGTTCCAGCCAGTCGCCGCATGGCGGATGAGCGCGATGAGGGTCATGCTGCGTGGCACTTATCTAAGGCTTCGAATATTTCTGCTAATTCCGTCATTGCTCGCTCTATGGAGTGTTATTGAAGTGCTTTGCGATTGGCCGCGTCGTCCATGGTTTCGCGCATTTGCGCATCGTGCAATAGCCTATGCACCGCAGCCGCGAAAGACTGCCCGTCCCCTTGCGGTCTGAGAATGCTGCTTTCTCCGTCTGATATAATGGTGGCAACGCCCGGAGTGTAGCCAGCGACGACCTTTAGGCGGGCCGCCTTTGCTTCCAAAAAAGCCATGCCGTATCCATCACGGATGGCGGGCTAGATAAATGTATCTGCGGCGGCGGAAACGTCAGCCAATTGGCGGGCACTGAACAGGCCGAGAAATGTCCTGCGCAGATCTTCGGCAAAATAGGCTTCTATCTCAGTCCAGGTGGGCCCGTCGCGTGCGATCAACGAATGAAACCAGCCGTTCGGCCGTTCGCGGGATGCCTCTACGAGACACCAGAAGGACGCTGTCTTGGCGCCATCTCGCATCATCGCCGCAATGTAGAGCCAGGCAATGTCGGGGTCCAAATCATACTGTTCAGCGAGCGCGGATCGGTGTCGAGTTTTTTGGTTGGGTTCGGGGTTGCCAGCGTATCGATGAACGGTGCGGTAAAATGCAGACCGGCGCGATTCCCCCGCAATATTTTTAGCCAAGGCATATCTTTGGGATTCACGACTATGACCCAGTCCGCCTCTCGGATTGCAGAGGCGACGCGTTCATATCCGATCGACCAAGGACCTCCTTTTTGTTTGGGGGCACGGCGGACCAATTTGCAGCGTCACAAGCTGGCGATCGCACGCGCCTTGCTCAAACGTAGCGATCTCACCATGATTAATGAAGCGACCGAAGGGCTCGATATACAGACCCAAGACCGAGCGATAAGTATCGTGTCGGCCGATTACGGAGGCCGCAGCGTGATTTGGGTGATGTACTGGGTTGCGGCATCGCGGCATTTCGAACATGTCTTAGTAATTCAAGACGGTCGAGTTGCCGTACGAGGCCCGTATGAAGAATTGAGTGGCCGTCCCGGAGCCTTTAAAAAATACTCAAAGCGGCCTGACGGGAAAAGGAATTAATATGAGCATCGTCGAAGGCGTCGAACTCCTGCATCGCATACCGTTATTTGCGAAGATCGACCCGACACGCCTTAGGCTGCTCGCATTTACCAGTGATCGTGGGAAATTCGATCCGGGCCAAGTGGTGTTCGAGGAAGGCGAGGTTGGCGACTACGCCTATGTCATCATCGAAGGTGAAGCTGATATTTCATTAAATACTCCGAGTGGATCGCTCTCCGTGGCCACGCTAAAGGATCACGAGTTGGTCGCCTTGCAGATATCGAAAGATCTCTTCTATCGGCTGTTCAACGAGTTCCCAGAAATGGCCATCGGGATCATGCGCGATCTTGCTCGGTGGCTTGAATTGACAACCCGGCGGTTGCAGCAGGCGGTGGTGCAACGGCAGAAGTTGGACGACACTTAGTGCCCACACAAGCCGCTCTAGAAGGCCGCCCAGGC
Organism: Alphaproteobacteria bacterium; assembly: GCA_049601975.1. Classification (GTDB taxonomy): domain Bacteria; phylum Pseudomonadota; class Alphaproteobacteria; order UBA8366; family UBA8366; genus UBA6544. The sequence goes on from JBMYRC010000001.1 coordinate 84,639, forward strand.
GCGCGAGCGATAACCCGGGCTCTGTTCACCGAAACATCATTCGGTCGCTTGTGGTACGCTGGTGCAATTGCGAGCACGATGCGGTGGCTCGAATCGCTGGCCGTCGGCGTATTTGTCTTTGATCTGACTGATTCCGCCATCATGGTGGCTGTTTTCCTATTCTTGCGATGGGCGCCACTGGTGATGTTCGGCGCTTGGATCGGTGTTATTGCCGACCACGTTACCCGCAAGGGTATTCTGCTCGGCGGACTGATTGCGATGAGCGTCGTCTCGGCGCTTCTGGGCTTGCTTGCTGTGACAGGCACGGTCGCTCTGTGGCATATCGGCTTGGCGGCGTTCCTCAGTGGGACCTTTACATCGACCGACTATTCGACCCGTCGCACAATGATCGGAGAGGCTGCGGGGATGGAGCGCGTTGGCGTCGCCATGGCGTTCGATACCGGCACCAATAACGGCACCCGTATGTTGGGACCAGCCTTGGGCGGATTTCTGTTGGAATTTATGGGATTGCACGGCGCCTATTATTTGGGCGCAATTTTATACGCAACAGCGGCATTCGCGGTTTGGCGCATGGTATATCTGCAGGACAAACCAAGCGAACCCGCCCCCAAGGTGCTGACCAATCTGATTGAGGGCCTCCGCTATGCACGGAGTGAGCCGATCGTGGTCGGTGTATTATCCATCACCATTATTGTTAATGCCTTCGGGTTTCCGTTTGCCAGCATTCTGCCGGTTATCGGTCGGGACACGCTGGGCTTGAGCGCATTTCCCGTTGGGGTCTTGGCGTCATCCGAAGGCTTGGGAGCGTTGCTGGGTGCCGTCTTCGTCGGTATGACGGTGCGGCCGTCCCGATATGGCAAATTCTTCGTCTTTGGATCCTTCATGTTTCTCTCAGGTGTCTTACTCTTCGCGTTGTCACCGGTTTTCGAGACTTCGCTCGTGTTGTTGTTGTTGGCGGGCCTCGGGATATCCGGGTTTTCGTCCATGCAGAGCACGATCCTGCTTTCCGTGGCACCGCCTGAAATCAGAGGGCGTGTGATGGGGTTGTTGGCCGTCAGCGTAGGCACCATGCCGATTGGTATTCTCTATGCCGGATTCCTGGCCGACTGGTTAGGGGCACCCATCGGGCTCGCACTAGTTGCGGGACAAGGGCTAATTTTGTGGCTTCTGGCCGGACTCTATTGGCGGCGTAACGTGAAGCCCCTACCTTCCTGACCGGATCGTCACTGGGAGAGGAATTAGAGATGCGCAATGTGAACCGCCAAATCATTTTGAAATCAAGGCCGATTGGCCTTGCGGGGCCCGAACATTTCGAAGAAGTAACCGCGCCGATACGCATGCCTGACGAGGGCGAGGTGTTGGTGGAAAGCATCTATCTTTCGGTCGATCCCGCCATGCGCGTATGGATGGACAAGAATCCCGGCTACGTGCCGCCGGTCGGTATCGGCGACGTGATGCGGGCCGGTGGGGTCGGTCGTGTGATCGAAAGCAAGATCGGTGGAATTGAGCCGGGAGACTACGTCCAAGGGCGCCTAGGCTGGCAAACCCACCCGACGCTTCCCACGGCGGGAACGCATAAGCTGGATCTCTCGTTGGGCTCAATTGAGGACTGGATCGGCCCTTTGGGAACGACGGCGCTTACCGCATGGTTCGGTATCCATGCCGTCGGGTCGCTCACGCGTTCAGACACGGTTTTGATTTCCGGCGCTGCCGGCGGGGTTGGGCAGATGGCTGTGCAATTCGCCAAGCTGGAAGGCTGCTATGTCGTCGGCATCGCCGGTGGACCGGAAAAGTGCCGGTATTTGACGGAAGAGCTCGGGATCGACCGCGCGATTGACTACCGAGCCGCCGCCGATAAGAACGCTGCAGTGGCGGAGGCTTTCCCCGAGGGTGTGGACCTATATTTCGACAATGTCGGCGGCCCGACGCTGGACGCGGCATTGGCCAATATTCGGATGAAGGGGCGTATCGTTCTTTGTGGGCGCATTTCGCAGACGGCGGGCTCGAACCGATATGGGATTATCCATACCGGATTATTGATCGGTAAGCGGGCCCGGATGGAAGGTTTCATCGTCTCCGATTTCAATGATCGTTACGACGAGGCACGGCAATGGATTTCAGCCAAACTGAAGTCTGGCGAACTCAAGCAGCAACTGCACGTGATCGATGGCTTGGAATCTGCGCCGAACGGACTCGCGATGCTATTCTGCGGAGAGAATACTGGAAAACTAGTCGTAAAGGTCGCTGATTAGCCGATCTCGACGATGACCGGAGCGTGATCCGATGCCTTCTCCCAGCCACGAGCTGGGCGCAGAACGGTGGCGCTTTTCAATTTGTCGACCAGGGGCGGTGTCACCCACACATGATCAAGACGCCGGCCCTTGTCGGCGGCATCCCAATCGCGGGCACGATAACTCCACCAACTATATAGCGTCTCTTCCGGCGGAATGAGATGGCGCACGGCGTCGACCCAATCATTGCTTTGCTGGACGGCATCCAATTTTTCGATCTCGATCGGTGTGTGGCTGACCACTTTCAAGAGCTGCTTGTGCGACCAGACATCGCTTTCGAGCGGTGCGATGTTCAGATCGCCAACCAAGATTGCTGGGTCCTTGCTCTTGTGATTTGTGGCGAACCACTCGGTCATCTCGTCGAGGAAAGCCATCTTGTGGGCGAATTTCTCGTTCTCGTCGACATTCGGTATGTCGCCGCCGGCCGGCACATAGAAATTATGCAACGCGACGCCGTCCTCGAAGGTTACTGACTGATGGCGGCAATCGCTCTTTCCGCAGAAATCCTTGCCGTCCGTTTCCTTGAACGGCAGGCGAGAGAGGATGGCGACGCCGTTGTAACCCTTCATACCCCGGAAATGCATATGCTCGTATCCGAGGGCTGCGATATCCTTGGAAGGAAACAGGTCGCTGTGGACCTTAATTTCTTGCAGGCACACAACATCAGGTTTTTCCTCTTCCGTCAGTTTGGCCAGCAAAGGCATGCGCAAGCGGACAGAGTTGATATTCCAGGTAATCAGTTTCATGGCGATGAGGAGCTCCTTCAGCCGATCTTAATGTCAAGGTCGGTCAACCCGTCCACGTGACCGATCAGGTGATCACCCTTCACGACGGCAGAGACGCCGGAGGGGGTGCCGGTCATAATCAGGTCGCCGGGGCAGAGCGTGATCAGACCGGAAAGGTATGAGATCGTCTCCGGGATATTCCAGATTAGTTGATTGACGTCACCTTCTTGCCGGACGTCCTCATTCACCGCCAAGGTAACCGCGCCGGAAGAAATGTGACCCACAGACGCGGCTGTGTGAATTTCACTCATCGGTGCCGATCGGTCGAAGCCTTTCGCCATGTCCCACGGGCGTCCCATGTCCTTGAAACCGCTTTGCATGTCGCGCCGTGTCATATCGAGGCCCACGCAATATCCGAAAACGGTGTCGAGCGCTTGGTCTTCCGCAATTCGATAGCCGCCGGATTTGAGCGCGACGACCATCTCGATTTCCGGATGCATATCTTGCGTCTCGTCCGGATAGGGCGTCGTGGTGTTGTTCGCGACAACGGCGTTGGCGGGTTTCGCGAAGAAGAATGGCGGGTCGCGATCCGGGTCATGGCCCATCTCGCGCGCATGCGCCGCATAGTTCCGGCCAACGCAGAAGATGCGATGGACAGGGAATGGGTTGCCGTCGACGACTGGAATGGTGGGCGTGTCCCAAAGCGGGATAGCGAACTTGGTCATGATTTAGCCTGTCGTTACGAATTTCGGATGCGGTCGAATGGACCGCCAGCGGCGCAAACTGCCTTTGGGCTGCCGTTGCGTCAATACGCGTCGGCGTAGATGTCGTCGTCGTGAACGCCGCGACTCTTTAAAAGTTTGGCGATGCTTTCCACCATGATCGGCGGGCCGCAAAGATAGGCTTTCCAACCATCGAAGGAAGGAAGGTCGACGCCGATCGCCTCGTGCACGAAACCAGTTCGCCGATCGGTCTCTACAGACGCTTCGGAGAGGACCGGCGTAAAGTGGAAATGTGCGTGCTCTTCGGCCAAAGCCGAGAAACGCTCCTCGAAATATATGTCCTGCTCGTCTCGCACGCCGAAATAAAGATGAACTTCCCGGCCGTCTTCCTGCGCAATGGCGGTCTCTGCAATGCACCGGATCGGCGCCATGCCGGAGCCGCCAGCGACACAGAGTATCGGGCCTTCATGGTCGGCTCGAAAATAAGAGTTACCCATCGGCGCAGTCACCGTCACCGGGTCGCCGATACTCAGCTCGTCGAGCACGAAATGGCTGCTGCTGCCACCATCGCCGGAGCGCCGGATGTGAAATTCTATACTCGTATCGCCCGGCAAGCTGGCGATGGAATAATATTTTTTAACATTATTAGCGTAGATGACTTTGGCGTATTGCCCGGCGCTAAATTCGAGCGGCGCTCCGTCCGTCACACTCAGACGAATGAGGCGGGTGTCGTGGGTCAGCTGATCGAGAGTCTCAACCTGGCATTTAATATCGCGGACTTCATGCATGTTCGCGCCATTTCCCTTCGAGTCAGGCAGCTCTTGTAACGGTGCTCATTCCCGTTCGCTCAATGCAATGAGCGTGGACAGCTTCGCTAAACGTCGCGAATAGGGGACCATTGACGTTGTTTTCCCGGATGTTCGGATGTTCTGGATGCCATTGTACACCGAAGGTGAGGGCGGGTGCTTCGGGGATACTTATCGCTTCGATGACGCCATCGTCGCTGATGGCTTCGATGAAAACGCCGTCGCCTGGCCGATCAACCGCCTGCGCATGGAGAGAATTGACCATGACCCGATGCGCGCCATCGAACAGTTTTTCCAATAGACCGCCGGGTTGAATGTCGATCGAATGTTTATCTTCGAAGCGCTCGTCAATCGGGATGGTCCGGTCCATGCGGTGATCCCGCTTGCCGTCCATTTCCTGGACCCGTTGATGCAATGTCCCACCCATCGCCACGTTCAATTCCTGGATACCCAGACAGACGGCGAATATCGGGATTGCTCGTTTGATGGCTGTGCGAATCAAAGGAAGGGTTGTCGCGTCACGCTCGGGGCAATGCGGAGTTCCGTCAATGCTGGGCTCGCCGCCGTAGTGATGAGGTTCGACGTTCGGGCGCCCACCGGTCAGCATGATGCCGTCCAAGACTTCCAGCAAACAACTGTTGCTCACACATTCGCCAACGGCGGGAATCAAGATTGGAACACATCCGGTCAGCTCGGCAGCGGCGTGGACGTATTTTTCACTGACCCGGTGGGACGTGTGGCCCTCGTTCTCATGAGGGGTGGCGGGAATGCCGATCATAGGCAATTTCGAGGCTTTCATAACTCTAAGAATGGGTCGCAAGTGGCGTTCTGTCGAGCCCTGATTTACCGAGTTAGTTCCCTAAACCCTCGAAAGTATCGGTAAATCGAAACAATTCGGGGTCGAGTTTGCCGCCGAACCGGGCATGGACAAGCGCAAGTTCGGTCCGCAGCCCTTGAGCGTCGGTAATCGTCCAGGAACGGAGTTGAAGCGGCGCATCCGAGAACGTCAACATAACAGAGCCAATATCTGGATTTTTTCCATCAACCAACTCGACGCGCACAACCTTATTGGCATGCTCGTAGCGCTTAACCGTAAGTCCCTTCCGCAAACTAATATTTTCGCGCAATAGGAAATGGGCCGGCGTTTCGTCGAGCGGATAGTGGCTCACCTGCTCCAATTCGGTGTCGACATGGATGAGCAGATTACCATCTGCGTATAATTGAAGCGGGACGGGTGGATCATATATAAAGCGCATGCGACCGGGACGGTGAAGGTACAACTTACCTTGCGCAAAACCCCCGTCCGGATTGTTTTGAACGAAACGGGCTTCAAGGGTGCGCAGCGTATTGAGATAGTTCTCAATGCGATCAATCTGCGCTTCCGTCGGCGTGTCGGCAGCGGCGAGGAAAGGCACACAGATCAAGCAAAGCGCGAAGAGTGCAGCGTGACCCATCTGTTTAAATGTATCGTTTGACGACATACTCCAACATTTGGGGGGCAGACCCGAATTCGCAACCAGAATCTGAGGCACGCGCCGATTTAGGAGCTGTGGTCGGCCGCGAGAACTTCCCTCCGTCCGACCCGATCGGCTTGGCTGATGACGCCTTCTTTTTCCATCTTTTCGATGATACGGGCGGCGCGATTATATCCGATCTGCAAGTGGCGCTGCACGAAACTGGTCGATGCCTTACCCTCGCGGCAAACAAGGGCGACGGCCTTGTCGTATAGCTCGTCGCCTGAATTCTCTTCATTCTCCATCATCGCGAAGGGGTCGTCTTCGTCATCCGCGGTTATCGAATCGATATATTCTGGCGCCCCTTGCGAGCGCAAAAACTGCGCGACCGCTTCCACTTCGTCGTCATGGACCAAAGGGCCGTGGACGCGTGTAATCCGTCCGCCACCGGCCATAAAGAGCATATCACCCTGCCCGAGCAATTGTTCCGCACCTTGCTCGCCGAGGATTGTACGGCTATCGATCTTCGACGTGACCTGGAAACTGATTCGCGTCGGAAAGTTTGCTTTGATCGTGCCGGTGACGACGTCCACCGAAGGTCGTTGCGTTGCCATGATGAGGTGGATTCCCGCGGCCCGCGCCATCTGCGCCAAGCGTTGAATGGTCGCCTCGATGTCCTTACCAGCGACCAACATCAGATCGGCCATCTCATCAACGACAACAATAATATACGGGAGCGGCGTCAGATCGAGGGGTTGTTCCTCCATGATCGGTTTGCCGGTTTCCGTGTCGAACCCGGTCTGAACTGTTCGCGTCAGCTCTTCGCCTTTATCAGAGGCTTCGACAACGCGTTTGTTGTATCCCTCGATATTGCGCACACCGAGCTTCGCCATATTAGAGTAGCGACGTTCCATCTCGCGCACCGTCCATTTGAGGGCGACCACGGCCTTCTTCGGCTCCGTGACGACGGGCGTCAACAAGTGCGGGATATCGTCATAGACGGACAGTTCCAACATTTTTGGGTCGATCATAATTAATTTACCCTCTTCCGGAGTCAGCCGGTAGAGCAGAGACAGGATCATCGCGTTCAAGCCGACGGACTTACCTGAACCGGTTGTTCCCGCGATCAGAAGATGAGGCATGCGGGATAGGTCGGCGATGACAGGATTGCCGCCAATATCCTTGCCGAGAACCATCGGCAGTTTGCTGGTGTTCTTCTCGAATGTTTCGGACGAAAGTAATTCCCTAAGATACACCGTCTCTCGCTTTGCATTCGGCAATTCGATACCGATCACGTTGCGCCCGCGAATGACCGCGGAGCGGACGGAGATGGCGCTCATAGAGCGTGCGATATCATCGGATAGGCCGATAACACGGCTGGTTTTCGTGCCCGGTGCCGGCTCCAGTTCGTACAGCGTGACCACGGGCCCAGGGCGGACTTTGACGATTTCACCACGCACACCAAAGTCGTCGAGGACGCCTTCGAGGAACCGGGCGTTTTGCTGCAATCCTTCCTCGTTGATCATTTCCATCGAGTGCTCTCCCAGCGGCGCATCGTCGATCAATTCGAGGGGTGGTAGTTGGAAGCCGTCGTCGGGGCTCCGCAAATCGAGTTTCCGTTGTTTTGCCTCGCGGGCGCGGCGACCCGGTTTGGTCGTCTCCTCCTTAGGTGCAATGAGGTCCGGGTCAACGGGTTTTCTGGTTGTGGCCACCTCGACCGGTCGTATATTACCGTCACCGGCGTTTTCACCAAAGGTGGGCTCGATCCGATCTTGGCTGCCGCGGCGAAGGGGAATGGTCGGGATAAGTTTTCGGAACGAAAATCCGATCTTCTCGGGACGCACTCCGACTGTCTCTTCTTCCGTCTCCTGCGATTTTGTACGATGACGGAGATTGCCTGCTGTTTGAAAAGCGAACTTGCTCCAGTACCAAATACGGAGCACGCCGTTCTGCCATTCGCGAGCGGAAAACCCTAATGCGTATAGAAGAACGCCGCCTGCGATCGCGGCCATCAAGGCCACGTAAAACCAACGCGGTACCGGTTCGATCAATAAATCGAGCGTCCAGAAATGCAGCATATCGCCGACCACGCCGCCGAGCCCACCGCGGAACGGCCAGCTTTCCGGCGAATTCGTATGCGATAGCGCAAGTGCTGCGATCAGCAATCCTGTGGGGAGTAGAGCAAGACGAAGCCAGGGCGCCTCAATGCGGTGTTCGCTGACCAAGCGCCAGCCCCATCCAGCGAGGAGGATTACGCAGAACACTGCAACCAACCCAAGCGATTGCAATAGGAGGTCGCTTGCTAGAGCGCCTGCTGCTCCCAAAAGATTCCGGATCTCTCCGCCTGCCGTCGACGTGTTCAGTGAAGGATCGCCTGAAGCGTAGCTGGCAAATGCGACCAACAGGGCCAGAGCAATCGCGATCATTCCGACACCGACGAATTCGACCGACCGGTGGCGTAAAATGGCGCTCATGCCGGCAGGAAGGAATGAAGATTTTGTCGCGCTTTTGTTCGCGGTGGCCATGGTATCGCCCTTGTTTATTCGTTGTGGCCGCACGACTGACTGAACCAATCACCGGTGCGGCAGATAAATTTATCAAAATATTATCTATTCGTATAAATAAACTCAAGTTTAGAGGGGAAGTGAATTTATGTATTCGTGAAGTAATAATAAATGAATAAATTGAATAAGAATACTGAATATCTTATCTTTTGCGATGAGCGAAGTGATCAACTTCACTGGTGTGCGATCCTGGCTTTGCTCTAAAATCGCGGGCGCAATTCCAAAGTAGGTGTCGGTTTGAGCGAAGAACATGAAGCAGCAGGTCGAGAGACCGTCCGGCTAACGACGCAAATGGCCGTCATTGCGGTTCTTGCGGGCGTCGTGGCGTTGGGATGGTGGATGTTCGTGGCTGATGGAGACGCGTCGTCAGGGAACGGTGCCCGCAAAAAGGCTGGGGCTACCTTGGTACTCGTCGAATCCATAAAATTTGCGGACGATAAGGTTCTTTTGCGAGCGGTCGGTACCGGGGAGGCTCTTAAATCTGCATCAATACATCCCTCCGTCTCTGGCGAAGTGATCGAGGTGTCTTTCAAGGCTGGCGCGCGGGTGAAAAAGGGCGAAGTTTTGGTCCGCTTGGACTCAAAGCATCAACGGTTGGCTGTGGGCCTGGCGGAAGTGGCCGTGAAGCAGACCGCCCGGCAAGTCAAAAGACTACAACGTTTGGCGCCGAGCGGTGCCGCTTCGGTCGCCCGATTACAGACGACGGAGACCGAGCATGAAAGTGCTCGTCTGCGGTTGGCGCAAGCGCGGGCGTCTCTCCGGGATCGGAGTGTCTACGCTCCCTTTGACGGAGTCGTCGGTTTGACGGATATAGAGCGTGGAGACCGGGTATCCGAGCAAACGATGATCGCGACATTGGATGATAGGTCGTCGATTTTGGTGGATTTCAATTTGCCTGAGGAATTTGCCGCGCGGTTGCGCCCCGGTGATCCGGTGGCATTGCGGCCGTGGACGCGGCGCGAGGTCGTGCTGGAAGGTGCGGTGGCGGAGCTTGGAAGTCGGATCGATCCGGTCACACGCACATTGCGGATCAAGGCAGCCATTCCCAATAAGGAAGACGCCATACGACCCGGGACGTCCTTCGACGTGCAAATCGCATTCACGGGCGGCCGATATGCGACGATCCCGGAAGTAGCGGTCCTCTGGAGCCGTGACGGCGCTTATTTGTGGCGTGTGACGGATAGCAAGGCGGAGAAGGTCTTCGTTTCGATCGTGCGTCGCGACAAAGGACGAATCCTTGTCGACGGGCCTTTGGGCGTGGGCGACACGATTGTCGTCGAAGGCGTACAGGGCTTACGCGCAGCACAAAAACTACGAACCGAACCCTTCGCCGCGACAGTGTCGCCCTCGCCGAAGAGCAAAGGCGGATGAACCGGATCAGCGATTTACCGTCGCTTTCCGTGCGCCGCCCGACATTGGTGGTCGTCCTAAATCTACTGATCGTCATTGCTGGACTTGCCGCCATTCAAGGGGTCGAAGTGCGCGAGCTGCCCGATGTCGATCGTCCTGTGGTCACGGTGCGAGCGTTTTTCGACGGTGCCTCGCCCGAGACGATGGATGCGGAGGTGACCAGCGTCATCGAAGGGGCGGTCGCTCGTGTTTCGGGCGTCCAGACGATCAATGCCGCGAGCGAGGAGAACAATGCTCGTATTCGGGGAGAGTTCTCACCCGATGCTGACTTGGACGTCGCCGCGAATGATATCCGTGAAGCCGTGGCCGGCATTGAACGGGACCTACCGGAAGGCGTCGAAGACATCACCATCGTTAAAGCGGATGCGGATTCTCTGCCGATCATTCGCCTCGCCTTGGTGAGCGACAAGCTCTCGCAAGAGGACTTAACGCGGCTGGCGGAGGAAGATATCGGCGCGGAGCTCACCGCTATCCCCGGGGTGGCCGCGGTTGAGTTGTTCGGAGATCAAGAACAAGTGCTGCGGGTGGTTATCGATCCGCTACGGTTGGCGAGTTACGGGCTTTCCATCGACGATGTGGCGAGTGTCTTGTCGAGCACGAGCCTGGATGTGCCGGCAGGGAGCTTCAAGTCGAACGACCAGCTGCTGATGGTTCGCGCAGACGCGTCAGTGTGGCGACCGGAAGCGATCGAGCGACTTGCCATCAAAGAAGACATCCGCATCGCCGATGTCGGGCAGGCGTTCTATGGCCCGGCTGAGGCGGAAAGCCACAGCTTGCTCAATGGGCGCAAGGTTGTGGGACTCGGGATTATCCGGCGTGCCCAATCGAATACCATCACGATTTCGGACGAAGTTGGCAAAGCCATCGAAAGGTTGAATCGCCGCCTGAAAGATATCGACCTTGTGGTGATCTCGGACGATGCGCATTTCATTCGCAGTTCCGTGCGCGAAGTGATCGTTAGTCTATCGATTGCCGTCCTCGTCGTGATCGCGGTGATTTATATGTTCATGGGCTCGCTTCGGTCGACGCTGATTCCGGCGGTGGCGATTCCTATTGCCCTTGTCGGCACGATTGCAGCGATTTGGCTGCTGGGATTTTCGATCAATATTCTGACACTGTTGGCTCTCGTTCTAGCAACGGGAATGATCGTCGATGACGCCATTGTGGTGGTGGAGAATATCCAGCGCCAACGGAACCTCGGGTTGAAACCATTTGCGGCGTCCGTGATCGGCACACGGCAGGTGTTTTTTGCGGTGCTCGCGACGACCGCGACGCTAATCTCGGTATTTCTTCCGATTGCATTTTTGCCAAGCACGGCTGGGAAGTTATTCACTGAATTCGGCTTCGTTCTGGCCATTGCCGTTGCGATTTCTTCCTTTGTCGCACTCTCTCTGTGCCCGATGTTGGCGTCGCGATTGCCGGCCGAAAGTGGCAAACGGGTTGGTGGTGTAATGGACCGTGCCGGTGATTGGATCGTGTCACTCTATCGCCGACTTCTCGATTTCACGCTAAGGGCTAGGATACTGGTCATTGGGTGTGCCATTGTGCTTGCGTCCACCGCCTTGATTGTGTTTCCGAGCATTGACCGCGAATTGCTGCCACGCGAGGACCGCGGTGCCATCATCGTAATGATGCAGGGCCCGGACGGTGTTGGGCTTGATTATATGGACCGGCAATCGGCGCGCGCCGAAGCATTGCTGGAGCCCCTGCGCGAGAGCGGTGAAGTGACGAATATCCTCTCGATCGTGGGCCGGTGGGATCTGAACCGGAACTATATCATCGCGCCTCTGGCGCCGTGGTCGGAGCGCAGTCGTAGCCAGCAGGAAATCGCAAAATCCTTGCGCGGGCCGCTTAAAGCGATTCCAGGTGCTACTGCCCGCATCCGCACGCCGAATAGCTTGAATTTGCGCCGTGCCGGCGGTCGGGTAGAGCTCACTTTGACCGGCTCCAACTACAAGGATATCGCCGCGGCGGCGGACGGATTCCTTGATGTCTTACGAACCAAGGCGCCCGAGTTGGAAGACCTGGAGATTGAGTTCCAGCAAACCCAGCCTCAGCTTTCTCTGACAGTCGACAGGCGGCGGGCGGAAGACCTCGGCATTCCTATCGAAGGGATCGTCAATACATTGCGGGCGATGGTCGACGGGTTCGAGGTCGCGGAGCTGAACGTCGAGGACAGATCTGTCCCTGTAATGCTCGAATCCGCGGCGGGGGCCATCGACGATCCGAGCGATCTGAAAAATCTGTTCGTGCGGTCGGCTGGTGGGAAACTCGTGCCGCTTTCCGCCTTCGTCACCCTCACGGAAGAAGGCGTGGCAGCGGAGTTGGACCGCTCGGCCCAGAAACGTGCCATCGAGATCGAGGCGTCTTTGCCGCCAGGCTACGCGATGCACAAGGCGGTCGAGCGTATCGAGGATTTGGCCGATGAAAGCCTGCCGCCGGGTATCGGTCTGCATTTCATCAACGAAGCCGCAACCTTAAAGGATACCTCCAACGAAGTTGCGATTACCTTCGCGATCGCAGTCCTCGTTGTCTTGCTTGTCTTGGCGGCACAGTTCGAAAGCTTGCTAAGCGCCCTCGTCATCATCCTGACCGTTCCCTTCGGTCTAGCGGCGGCAGTCTTTTCCCTGAAATTGACCGGTACTTCGATCAATATTTACAGCCAAATCGGCCTCGTGATGCTGGTGGGTTTAATGGCCAAAAACGGCATTCTTGTTGTGGAGTTCGCGGACCAACTCCGCGACCGGGGTCATTCCGTCCTGGAGGCGGTCCATGAGGCGGCGATGACACGCTTGCGCCCGGTAATGATGACCATGCTCTCCACTGTTTTGGGCGCCTTGCCGTTGATCTTGGGGAGCGGGGCCGGCGCGGAAGCTCGGGGTGCCATCGGGTGGGTCGTCTTCGGGGGCCTTGGCATATCCACGGTCTTCACGCTGATCCTCATTCCGGTCATCTACAGTCTGTTGGCCCCTTTGGCGCGGCCGCGCGCGCATGCGGGTGTGCGTCTTGACCGCGAATTGCGTGAGTTCGAGGCGGCGGAATAATTCACAAGGAAGCGACGTATGGAATTCGGCATCAGTTGTAACAAGATCGACGAAGTCGGCGTCGCCGTTCATGCGGAGAACCTCGGCTACGATTTTTGCTGGATGACGGACAGCCCGATGATCCGGTCCAACGTTTGGTCGGTGATGACCTTGGTGGCGCAACAGACCCAGCGCTTGCGCCTTGGCACCGGTGTCGCGGTGCCGGGATTACGTCTGGCACCGGTGGCGGCGAACGGTATCGCCACGATCAATCGTCTGGCACCGGGACGGTGTTTTATGGGGCTCGGCACCGGCAATACGGCGATGCGGATGTTGGGACATCCACCGGCGAAGGTGGCAGAGTTCAAGGAATACATCCGGGTCGTGAGCGCTTTGTTGCGCGGTGAAGAAGTCGAGTTCACGCTCGACGGTGTGACCCATCCGATCACCTTTGCCAATCAGGATTTCGGCTACATCAACGTGACGGACCCTGTTCCGGTTCACGTGGGTGGCTTCGGGCCGCGCGCACAGGCGCTGGCCGGTGAGCTTGGCGATGGATTGATTACTGGGATCCCGCGTGGCGGCTCCATCACGCGAGCACTTGCGAATGTCCGCCGTGGGGCCGAACGGGCGGGCCGTTCGTTGGACGATTTCAAGACCTACGCCTTGGTGAATCTCTTGATGTTGGAGCCGGGTGAGACCCTCGAGTCAGAGCGGGCAATTGCCGAAATTGGCTCCGGTATCATGGTGAATGTTCACTATCTGGTCGAACGCTGGAAGGAGACCGGCGAGGATCCACCTGATTACGTAAAGCCGATCTGGAAGGACTATCTGGCCTTCTTGGAAGAAGGTGATGGAGCGCGACAGCATCAGGAGATGCACAAAAGCCATTACAGCTATCTCGACCCCAAAGAGGCTCGGTTCATCACGCCGGAAATGATACGTACCTTTAGCGTGGCGGGGCAGCCTGAAGAAATCGTCGAACAGTTGAGAGAGTATGAGCGCCAGGGTTTAGATGGGATCAATTTTATCCCAACCCTAGACCAGCAATACCGCCTGATCGAAGATTTCGCGCGCAAAGTTATTTCGCGGATGTAGCCTTATATCGGCAGAGGCGTAAAAAAAAGGGGAGCCGAAGCTCCCCTGAGTTTCGCGCTGGGGGCGCTGGGGGTAGTGTTCTTGCTTGGGGCGGCGGCGAATTTTTTCCGCCGCCCCTTACAAATTTGATTAGAGGGTTTGGGATCCCTTGCCGAATTCGGGATAGGCTTCCATCCCAAGTTCGGACTTGTCGAGGCCAGCTAATTCATCTTCCTCGGAGACCCGGATTCCTATTGTTGCCTTGAGGATCAGCCACAAGATAGCGCTGGTCACCGTCACGAAAGCACCGATCAGCAACACGCCCCACAATTGGGTGAGAAGCGATCCGCTGCCAAAGATACCGACTGCCAACGTGCCCCAAATACCGGCGACAAGGTGAGCAGAAATAGCACCAACCACATCGTCTATCTTAAGCTTATCTAGCAGCGGTACGGCGATCACGACAAGCAGGCCACCGATACCACCGACGACGATTGCCATTAGATGGTTTTGTAGATCGGGTCCTGCCGTGATCGAGACCAATCCGGCAATCGCCCCATTAAGAGTTAATGTCAGATCGACTTTCTTGTAGAGCAACTGGGATAAAGCCATCGCTGCGATCACACCAGCGGCTGCCGCCAGATTGGTATTGACGTAGACAATGGACATCGCGGTGGCGTCGGATGCGCTGCCGAGAGCGAGTTGCGAGCCGCCGTTGAAGCCAAACCATCCGAACCAAAGGATGAATGTACCGAGAGTGGCCAATGGCAAGTTTGCGCCAGGCAATGGGTATATCTCGCCGTTAGGTCCAAATTTTCCTTTGCGCGCGCCAAGGATAATTGCGCCGGTAAGCGCCGCCCAGCCGCCGGTTGAGTGCACCAGGGTCGATCCGGCGAAGTCGGAGAAACCCATTTCGTTCAAAACGCCTTCTCCCCAAACCCAGGAGGCTTGAATCGGATAGATGATGGCGCTCAAGAACACGACGAAGATCAGAAATGGCCATATTTTAATACGCTCGGCCAAGGTGCCCGAGACAATTGACGCCGCGGTGGCGACGAAAACCATTTGGAAGAACCAGTCCGACATTACGGAATAACCATTGCCGGTGACGGCTGCGGTCATTTCGTCGGTAGCTTTCTCAGCGCCGAGGAGTGCGAGTTCCGCCTCGGAGGAATTGTAAAGGAAGCTAAAGGTTCCCATCCAACCGCCTTTCGGCACATCGACATACATCAGGCTGTAGCCGACCAAGTAAAACATTATGCCCGCGGTCGAATAGAGCGCGATGTTCTTAAGACAGATCGCGGCTGTGTTTTTGCTGCGCACTAAGCCTGATTCAAGCATTGCGAAGCCGGCCGCCATCCACATGACGAGGAAGCCGTGAACCAGGAAGGAAAACGTGTTAAAGACGAAGGCGGTCTCGCCTTCGACGGCTGCTTGCCCGGTACTTGCCAGGGTCGAAAGACCTAGGGTCGTGGCGCCAAGCAATGATAAATTTCGGAAGCGTCTTAACATCATTTAAATCCTCCTTTTAGAGCGCTTCGATATCCGCCTCGCCGGTGCGGATACGAACCGCCTTGGCGAGGTCGAGCACGAAAATTTTGCCATCTCCGATGCGTTCGGTTTTCGCCGCGCGTTCGATGGTCTCCACGGCGCGTTCAACGAGATCGTCGTTTACCGCCAAATCGATTTTCACTTTGGGCAGAAAGCTGACCGCGTATTCTGCGCCTCGATAGACTTCGGTCTGACCCTTTTGTCGCCCGAACCCTTTTACTTCGCTGACGGTCATTCCCTCGATGCCGAGCTCGGTCAGCGCTTCGCGTACCTCGTCCAGCTTGAATGGCTTAATTACAGCCATGATCATCTTCATTCGTGCGTCCCTCCGCGGTTTGTTCGCACTTCCGCCACGCGGTATACGCAGCGCTGTCGCAGAACACTTAGAACCAAGAATCGTGCCGTTTGCTCGAATCTAAAAATAATTGTTTATTTTTAACATGTTAATTTCTTGTCGGGATTCGGGAAGACGGAAATCAAGTGTAGGCATGATTAAAAAATAACCAAACTAGAGGAAGAGATTAAAAATTAGGCAATCTCTTGTGCTGGACATCATTTGATTGAGATATGAAGCTGTGTGTAAGGTTAAAAACGTGGACAATAAGATGTCTGTACGATTCGAAGTCGTCATCGTAGGCGGCGGCATGGCGGGTATGACGCTAGGGTGCGGCCTTGCGGGGTGCGGCATTGCGACGGCGGTTATTGAACGGCTGGATCCTGCTACGATGAGCAAAACGGACTTCGATGGGCGGACTACATCGATCGCCCACGGTTCCGCTCAAGTTCTGAAAGGGATCGGCCTGTGGCCGCTGATCGCGGATGAGGCTGAGCCAATTTTTGATATCCGCGTGGCGGACGGCCATCCCTCGCGGGGCGTCTCGCCATTGTTCTTGCATTACGACTATAACGAGGTCGGCGACGACCCCTTCGGCTACATTATTGAGAACCGGGTTATTCGCGGCGAATTATCCCAGCTCGGGGGCCAACTCGAAAATTTAACGATTATCGCTCCGGCCTCGGTTAAGACCGTCGAACGTCATGCGGACTGTGCTGACGTCATGCTTGAAGACGGGCGTGTCCTGCAGACGTCGCTCGTCGTTGGTGCGGATGGCCGCAATTCACCGTTGCGGAAATCCGCCGGTATCGGGGCACGTGAATTTCGCTATAATCAAACGGCCATTGTCTGCACGGTGTCGCATGAGCGGGCGCATGCTGGTGTCGCCGTCGAACTGTTCTTACCGAGTGGTCCCTTTGCTATGCTGCCTATGACTGGACAGCGCACGAACATCGTATGGACCGAGCGCGCGGACCTGGCCCAGGCATTTCTCGATCTAGGCGATGCAGGGTTCCTCGGAGAAGTGCAGCGACGTTTTGGCGATTGGTTGGGCGATCTCAATTTAGTAGGGCCTCGCTTCACTTATCCTTTGGGATTGATGCATGCGGATCGGTATACGGACCGGCGATTGGCGCTCATCAGCGAGGCCGCCCACGCTATTCATCCGATCGCGGGGCAAGGACTCAACCTCGGAATTCGCGACGTCGCCGCCTTGGCTGAAGCTGTAGTCGATGCGGTGCGGTTGGGGTTGGAGCCAGCGGACGCCACGGTGCTGGACCGCTATGAGGCTTGGCGACGGATCGATAACACGACCTTGGTCGCGGTGACCGATATTTTGAACCGTCTGTTCTCAAACGATGTGGCGCCGATACGGGCTGCCCGCGACTTGGGCCTTGCGGGTGTCGGTGCGATTCCACCGTTAAAGCGGGTCTTTATGCGCCATGCGATGGGGGTAGTCGGGGATTTACCGCGCTTAGTGCGTGGCGAAACGCTTTAGCGTTCCTCTCGAAGCCGTGTTGCCTGCCGCTTGACAGAACGCCCAGCGAAGCCTCAGCATCAATTTAATTAGATGAAAATTTCTTGGGGAGATAACCATGTCTAAACTCCGGCATATCGCCGTGACCGTTCCTGATTTGGAAGAGGCAGCAAGCTTTTACGAGAAGACCTTTGAAATGACGCGCTCGCAAGTCTCTGACATCGCGATTTTATTGACCGATGGTGTCGTCAGCTTGGCGATTTTGAAGTTCCAGTCGGATGAGCAGGCGGGAGATGAACGCGGTAAGGACTTCCACGGACTCCACCATATGGGTTTTGTCGTCGAAGATATCGATGCCATGCAAGATACCATTAAGGACAATGGCGGGCGCTATCACATGCAACTGCCGAACACGCCGGATGGTGCCTCGGAGATTAAGTTCCGTGACCCGAATGGCGTCGTCTTCGATATCGTCACGACCCAATATGCTGATAAGGCCTGGGGCGTCGGGGACTGACGATACACCGTCAATCGATGTGAAGGACGGCTTTACCGAGGAATTTTCGGTCGATCAAGTCTTGTGCGACACGATTGATCTCGGTCCAGGATGCTTCGCGTTCTACGGCGCAGTTGAGCTTTCCGTCCGCGACAAGCGAGAGTAAGCGCGGCAAGTTTTCGCTTGGCGGAGAGGTTGCGCTTTTCGCATAGAGATGAAACCCCATCATTTGCGCCAGGCCGATCCGCATGAATTGGCCGATATCAACGGGGATTTCCGGTGTGTCCGTGACACCGTAGCAAACGCAAATTCCATCGGGTGCCAGAGCCGGGATTGCGTTTGCCAGTATCGCACCACTGACGCCATCGGTGATGAGGCGAAACCCTTCGTGTTCACCGAATTCGCGGCCATCCGCGGTCACGATCGTCGGATACTCGCCAAGAGATTTAATAAAGGATTTTTGTTCCGCGCGGCGAATTTGGGCGAAGGCTGTGGCACCGGCGAGCGCCGCCAATTGCACAGCGAACATGCCAACGCCGCCTGTGGCACCGGTTATTAGTGCTTCGCGGCCCAGCAGACTGGTTGCCGCATCGACTGAATGCAGCGCCGTCAGACCGGCGACGGGTAATGTGGCTGCCTGTGCATCGGAGACACCGTCCGGAACGGGCGCGATATATGATGTGGGAACGGCGACCAATTCCGCCCATCCTTCCATGCGCGTGGAGAAGCCAACGACCCGCGTATTCGCGGCCGGGCCAGTTCCGTCTGCGGCGGGCGTGTCGATTGTGCCGACGAAATCCCAGCCGATTTGAAGCGCGCCGTCGGCGGTTCTTTGTGCGCGGCGTAATTCACCCCGGTTTAATGAAATAGCAGTAACCCAAACGAGCGCTTCGTTGGAGAACGGCGCGCGGGACATACCTGCCACTATGGTAACGATTTCGTCGGCACTCTCAGAGGCGACAACCCGGCGGGTTTCGGTATTTGGCATAATGAGCACTCGTTTGATTGAATGACGGATTTAGCTAGGCGTGCTGACCGACGGTTTTTCCGTTTTCCGGGATAACAAAATCATCAGCATACCCATGATAGACGTAATGGGGATTAGCAAGAAGGCGATTTGATAGGCATGTAAATCGTATAGCCGCGCACTGTTCTCTGTGTCACCGTTCCAATAGAGATCGAGCAAAAGGCCGGTTACAGGTTGGAAGACCGCGCCAGAGAGAATCATCAACATATTTGTAAAGGCAAAGACCGAACCGCGTGCATTGTCCGGCGCTAGGTCGCCGGATATGGCGAAGATCAAAATTATGACCCCCGAGCCGAGACCGCCGATAAGCATTAAAGCCGCAATGGCTATCGTTGGAAGGTCCGGTAAATAGATCGCGGCCGATAAGCTCGTCATTGCGACAGCAATGCCAACAATAAGGGGTTTGCGGCGTTGACCCATTTTGTCTGAAAGCCACCCGCTCAAGAATGCACCCGTGCCCCAACCAATCAGCATTGTCGCGGTGAGCGATGCGGCGAGCGGGCGTGGTAGCCCGTGTATTTGCATCAGGAATGGTACGCCCCAGAGTGCGCCGAAAATAAATACCGGAGCCGCTGCGATAGCGCCGCCACAACCGACGAGCCAAACTTGCGGCTGGCAAAGGGCCGAAGTGAAGGTTATTAAAATCTCCTTCATGGTGAATGTATCGGTACTCGTGGTCCCCTCTGTTTTCTGGCGCCCGACAAGAGTGAAGACGGCAATCGAGAGGACAATTCCCGTTACGCAGAGTCCCCACATGGTCATTCGCCATCCAACAGCATCGACCAGAGTTCCGCCCAGGACTTGGCCGGAAAATCCACCGAACATCCCAAAGAACATACCGGCCCCGGATAGCATAGAGAAGCGCGATGGTGAAAAATGCAGTGCGGTGATTTTGAGCACGGCGACCCAGGCAAAGGCGGAACCGGCACCGATCAGGATGCGTCCGAGATAAGCCATTTCGATCGTGTCGGTCGTCGCGAAGAGCGCACTACCCGCCACCGCTAAGATCAAAGCGGAGGCATAAGGAACGCCAGGTCCCCATCGGTCGATCAGTGCACCGACAGGGAGTTGCATCGCGGCATAGACATAGAAATATAACGAGGACAGTGTGCCTAAGACGACGCCGCTGACGGCAAAATCCGCCATTAGGTGGTCAACCATGACGCTGGGAATGACGCGCTGGAACCAGGCATAAAAGAACCCAAAGGCGCCAAGACCCCACACCAAATAGGCAAAACTGAGGTTTTTCTTATCTTCGCTCACGGGAGGTGATCTTTATCTCGCACTTTGGTTACCCCAATAGGGTAGCGAAGCGGTTTAGCGCGCTTTAGCAGGTGGCGCAATGGACGCATGTTTCTCGTAAGGTGAATTCGGTAATAGTGCGCGCGATGTTGGAAAACGAAACATTCGATGCGGCGGGTATAGAGTTGATTGTAGCGGCAGGTCCGCACCGGTTTGCCCGAGAAATTCGACAGCTACGGCGAATATGAGCGGCATGTCCGCATGCCCGTCGACGCTGTATTGGTGGAAGATCCTTCAAAGATTTGGTGGGATGTGCGCCCGCACGGAATATTCCCGGCCTTGGAAATGCGGATCGCCGATATTTATACGCGGATGGAAGACGGTATTACGATCGCAGCGATTTACGCATCCTTGTTAGCCATGTTGACTCGCCTTCGGCATGGAAATCAGCGGTGGAGAGTGCACTCAAACATGTTGGTGCGTGAGAACCGCTGGCTCGCAGAGCGCTACGGCTATGACGACGGTTTGGTAAATTTCGGGTGTGGCGAACGCGTGCCATACGCGGATTTACTCGAGGAGATTATCGCTTTGGTGTGCGCTGACGCGCAGATGGTCGGCTGTTTGGTGGAAGTGTCACGCGCGCGTGACATGGTTGCCAACAGGACGAGCGCCAATCACCAAGTAGCGATCTCCGAGAAAGCCAAATTGGATGGTGCTGAAGAGCGAGTGGGGCTCGTCACGGCTGTCAATTGACTAGCGGTGGAGACGTTAATCCAATAGGCGCTTGGCCGCAGGTTCGTCATGGAAAGTCAGATTTCATTGTGATGATCTCTAGATCAGACCTACATAAGTTCCAATAGAATGATTGCCCCGGTTCCACTCTTAATGCCGTCAACATTTCAGCCGAACGCATTTTATCGAGAGAAAGCTGCACATGTCCCCTAATCAGAAAACCTATTTTCGTTGGGTAGGTAAGAATACGAATCGTTCCGGAGGGGCCAAAAAAGTTATGTGCAAGGCCAACTTCGGCGCCGATATCCAATTACCGAATATGCTCAAGGGTATCGACGTCCGGCGCCAGCAAGCGGCTGGATAAAGGGGGGCAGCATGGCAATAGCGCTCAAACCACTCACCCCTCATTTCGGTGTAGAGGTAACGGGTCTAGATATTAGCCGTGACCTTGGCGATACGGCGTTCGGCGAAATTAGAGCGGCGTTTGATGAATACTCGGTCTTGGTCTTTCCGAACCAGCCGATTGACGACACGCAACAAATCGCCTTCAGCGAGCGGTTCGGAATCCTGGAAGGGACGCGGGCGCTCAATCCGGGGGCCGGCACTGCATTTGCGCGTCAATCTAACCTCGATATCAAGACTGGCGAGGCGATTCCGGCAGATGATCGGCGGATGTTCTATCAGAAAGCAAATATGCTGTGGCACTCGGATAGCACGTTTAAGGCGGTGCCGTCGCTTTGCTCCGTCCTCTCGGCACGAGAAATACCGCCGGCCGGTGGTGCCACTGAGTTTGCCTCTACCCGTGTCGCGTATGATGAGCTGACGGATGATGAGAAGTCGACGTTCGAGGACCTGACGATCGAGCATGATTTCGTTTTTTCGCGCGGTACTGTCGGCTTCACTATGTCTGAGGACGAAGCCGCGATGTTTCCGGCTGTCCAGCATGCGTTGGTGCGAACCAACGGGGGGAACGGACGGCGCTCGCTGATGATCGGCGCCCATGCGAAATCCGTTATTGGCAGAACGGAGGCGCGGGGCCGGGTGCTACTGGACGATCTCCTCACGCGTGTGACCGCTCCCGATAAAATTTATCGCCACGATTGGCACGACCATGATGTGGTGGTGTGGGACAACCAAGCCGTCTTGCACCGAGCGACCCCTTACGATGCGCAAAATCATCGTCGTCTCATGCAGCGGACAACGATTTCCAGCGGAATTCCTGCTGTCCCCGCTTGAGCGAATTATTGTTCTGCTGCCAGCAGGTCTGCGTCAGTGTGATTGTGGATGACCGCACCACCTCGATGTCTCGTATTGAACCTTCCCGTGAAATTCTCCGCGAAAGGGCGGCCGGAACAAAGATTGAGCCATAATCTGAGAAGCAATCGTTGGCGTTCTGGTGTCTCCCAATCTTCGAAGGGGGTACGGGCGTGCAAAACCGTATAGTTATTCATCATCAGAATATCGCCCGGCTCTAGCATGAATTCGAACCGAATATTTGGCGCCATTGCCGGCTCCTCGATATAGGGAAGGGCATCTCTCTCTAATGACGATAATGTGCCTCCTATTTTTTCCTGCGCCGTGGCGATGGCCTTGGAGTTGAGACAACAGCTCAGCTTTCCTGCGAAATGGCTGAAGACCGGAATTGCAATATCCGTGACCTCGTCAAACTTTCCGGTCGGACCTTATCCGCGCACGTCGTGGTGTAAGCCTCTACAAAGTGGGGCGAGGAATTCCGGATGATTTACAAAGATATTGTTGTAAATCGCGGCAGCGCTGGCAACTCGGCTTAGGTCGCCGATTATGCCTGACGGACGCAGAGCAGTCATGTCAGATCGCTAAGGTCGTTGTGAAACCCCAAATGCGACGACGTGGCGTAGGCACGAATATTGACCGCGTCATAACTATGACCTCGGCTCAGGACCTCGTTAATGCGGCGGCCTTCATAATTTGTTTTCTCCCAAGTATCGGCCAAGCCCCCAGTAGGCGTCGTAAAGTGAAGCTTTATCAGACATTTCGACCGGAAACCCGCGAACGACTAAAAAGCCGCGGCCATTTTCTATTTCATCGGTCCAAGCATCAATGCTGCGAGACAAATGCGGCAGCGGAAAATCTGTTTGCTCAACCGCATATCCCGTTTTTCGGTTGCGCTTCACCTCGTCAAGGGCGTCTTTGATTTCGGTCACGCCTTCCGCTGATAAATGCACGATCGAATCGTCTATGTGGCTCCGTCTGTGTGGCTCATTTCTTCTGCTAACCAGATGGATGGCCCAGTTATAGAATTTGGTTCGACTACAGTCATTTCTCCAGCCTCGGTAAATTGGTCAGAGCACAGAAAACATATGTTAAAGGGATACTAGCATTGCCAATTGCCATATCGATGCACAGATATCTGCGTAGGCTCTTTCCGAACATAGGGGATGAAGATGGCCAAGGAAATCGATGAGAAGACACAAACCGAGCTTGAGGCTGCGGCGTTCCGCACCTTGGTGGCGCATTTGCGCGACCGGACCGATGTTCAGAATATCGATTTGATGAATCTCTCGGGGTTCTGCCGCAACTGTCTGTCGAAATGGTATACGGCTGCTGCGAAAGAAAAGGGCGTTGAACTTGAGTATGAAGAGGCGCGCGAAATCGTTTATGGAATGCCCTATAGCGATTGGAAGGCGAAGCACCAAACGGAAGCCTCCGCCGATCAGATTGATAAATTCAAGGAGGCTAATCCCGAGCATAAATAGTATGGGTTTGCCTTATATGCGAAGTATAACCAAAAGATGCCTTAATTGGTTGTGACGATTGTCACATCCAATTACGGGCGATTGTGTCTATACTCTGTCTTTATCATGAGCCCGCTCCGCAGAATGCAGGTGGTGGGCGGTTGCATGTAAATTTAATGCGTAGAGTCGACGGTAGGAGCGTGGTCGCGGAAGTTGATCACTTTATCGGAGTTGTTGGGGACGGCACTCTGAAACCATCCGAAACCACAAGATAAATGCCGTCGTTTCTGTAAGCATTATGTTTCCATGCAACGGAATTACACTATGACGAACAGCTAATTATCGAAAGAGGACGCATATACTTCGTTTGTCCCATGGAAGAGGATGACCGCGGCGATCGTGCCCGTGCTGCGCTAACCAATATTAGACTGAAAATGCTCTAGTTGTCCCACCGACCCTGAGCATGCCATTCAATTTGTTCAGCATAGCCGAAATTGTAACTAAACCGGCTTTTTGCGAGTTCGAGCGCATCCCGCTCATCGTCACCGATTGGAAATGGTTCATGGACGAAGTTACCATATCGGTCCTCGCCGCGCACCAACATCGCGCGCTGTGGCGTGGTGCCGATATGACAAACGGACGCCGGTATGTAGCTGATCCCGTATCCGATCCGACGGTTTTTTGAAGTGTTCGGCGGTGAGCTGTGAATGCAGAGCGTGTGATGCAATGAGAATTCACCCATTTTCAGTCGACCGCGCACGGTGTGCCCTTTGTCGAACCGTTCTGAAATGGTTTGCCCTCCGCCATTGATACTGTTTGGGTCGGCGTTGGCTTTGTGCTGATAGAGCCGGGCGGCTCCTTCTTCGGGCACGAATTCCATGCAACCAGATGATTCTGATGCATCACTGAGCGCGACCCAAGCAGTGATGTGGTCATGCGGCCGCAATCCAAAATAAGTGGCGTCTTGATGCCACATCGTAATCGACGATGTTTCTGGCTCTTTTATGAAGAACGTACTCGTCCAAACCAGGATATCGGGACCGATGATATCTTCGACTGCGTCAAGAATGGCAGGATGGCGAGCGATGTCGCAAGCCCAAGGCAAGCGGACATGCAATTTGTAGCGTTCCTCGCGGCCGGCCGCCGTTAATGGAGCGCCTAATTTCCCCTCGTACGCTTCCAAATCAGTACGCGCTGCCGCCGCATGCTCGCGGCTGATACCATCGACGGGGAAACAGTAGCCTTCCCGACGGTAGGTTTTGATTTGTTGCGGTGTGAGTTTGCTAGCCATCGCCATATCCTACAGCTCTTGATAAAAGAGGTGTAGCCCAAATGAAGTTGGAATGTAGCTTTGGCAAATCGTATGTGATTGACTAATTTGTGATACTCAACACTAAGAATCGGCACTTGCCCTTAAGGAGCAAAAGATTTGTCTGCAGCCTTAGATGATTCGTTTGAAAAATATGCTATCGGCCAATCCGTCACACGCGCGGAAGACCCCCGTTTGTTGCAGGGTTTGGGCAAGTTTACCGATGATATAAATTTGGATGGGCAGGCTTATGCCTATGTCTTCCGGTCGCCGTATGCGCACGCGAAAATCAAGTGTCTCGATGTAAGTGCGGCCAAAAACGCTCCCGGTGTCCTGACCATTATGACGGCCGCCGAATTGGAAAGCGCTGGCGTAAAACCGCTTCCTTGCGCCTTGCCGGTGAAAAACCGGGACGGCTCGCCGATGATCAAACCGCCGCGCCCGTCGTTGGCTGTCGATCGAATTCGCTTTATGGGCGAAGCCGTGGCCATGGTGGTTGCCGAGACATTAAGCGAAGCGCGAGATGCCTCGGAACTGATCGAGCTTGAGGTCGAGGAATTGGGGAGCGTGACCGATTGTGTCACCGCCGCCGAAGAGAGTGCGCCTTTGCTGCACGATGAAGCTACGAAGAACACCTGTCTTGATTGGGAATATGGCGACCGCCCGGCGGTGGAGGCGGCGATCGCGGCTGCCCACCACGTGACGAAATTACGCCTGCGGAACAACCGAGTCCATGTCTCTGCGATGGAACCGCGCGCGGCGATTGCTGAATTCGATCCGGCGACAGACCGCTACACTTTGCATGCACCGAGCCAAGGGGTGTTTGGGCTGACCGGTGGTCTTGCCAATGTCATGGGTGTGGAACGCGAGAAGATGCATGTCTTCACCAATGATGTCGGCGGATCGTTCGGCATGAAGGGAGCACCCTATCCGGAATACCCACCATTGTTCTTGGCGGCGAAGGAACTCAGCCGGCCGGTCAAGTGGTGCGACGACCGCAGCGGCAGCATGGTGTCCGATCAGCATGGCCGCGACAGTTGGGCCGAGGCTACGCTAGCGTTCGATGCGGAGGGTCATATTTTGGCTGGCCGGGTTGAAGTGCAGTGCAATGTGGGGGCCTATCTCACGGGCGTTGGCCCGTCGATGCACACGCGAAACGTCGCGCGAAATTTCCCGGGTGTCTATCGCATTACAAAGTTCCATGCGCATACTTTCGCGCGGTTCACGAATACGACGCCGATTGGCGCTTATCGGGGGGCGGGTCGTCCGGAAGGTGCCTATTATGTCGAGCGCATGATGGATACCGCGGCCCGCGAGTTGGGGCTCGACCGGCGTGAGATTCGTCGCCGCAATATGATTACGCCGGCGGAAATCCCCTTCGATGCGGTCTCTGAGCTGACTTATGATTCCGGCGATTTTCCGGCCGTTTTCAAATCTGGATTAAAGGCTGCCGATTGGGATGGTTTTGACATCCGACGAGCGGAGTCCGAAGCACGCGGAAAGATTAGAGGTTTGGGCCTGGCTGCCTATCTCGAGGTGACCGGACCGCAAGCAACCGAGATGGGAGAACTTCGCTTCAACGATGACGGGTCCGTGACAATGGTATCCGGGTCGCTCAATTATGGCCAAGGCCACCATTCCACGTTTGCGCAGATAGTCCACACGGCAACTGGCATTCCTTTCGATCGCTTAGACCTCATTCAAGGGGATAGCGATCAACTGATCGCGGGTGGAGGGACCGGCGGCTCAAAAACAGTCATCGCGGCGGGAACTTTACTGGTGCACGCCTCGGAGATGGTGATCGAGAATGGCCGCAAGCTCTCTGCGCATGTCTTGGAAGCATCGGAGGCGGATATTGAGTTCGAGAAAGGAACTTTCCGGATTGCTGGAACCGATCGCTCGATTGACATCATGTCGTTGTCTGAAGAAGTGCGATCGATGAAATCGAAAGGGACGCTGCCGGAAGATTTGCCGCAAGGGTTGGACGCGCTGCTAAAGGAAGAAACGGCGCCGTCGGCCTTTCCGAACGGCTGCCATGTAGCGGAAATAGAAATCGAACCAGATACCGGTGAAGTCGAAGTCGTCCGTTATTCGGTGGTGGATGATTTTGGCACTTTAATCAATCCGATGCTGGTTGAAGGACAAGTTCACGGCGGCGTGGTTCAAGGTATGGGGCAAGCGCTGATGGAGAATACAGTCTATGACGACGCGGGTCAGCTTATCGCCGGTTCCTACATGGATTATACAATGCCGCGCGCGGATAATGTTCCGCATTTCGAATTCGGTTCACATCCTGTCCCCGCAACGACCAATCCACTCGGTGCGAAAGGCTGCGGTGAGGCGGGGACCACCGGCGCACTGCCGGCGGTGATGAACGCCATTGTCGACGCGCTGAACCGTGAGAAGGGGGTCGATCATATCGATATGCCCGCAACATCGGAGCGGATATGGAAAGTGTTGAACGAGGCTTAGTGGCTGAGAAAAATTTATTTATGGAGGAGGCGAGGTCAAACCTCCATCGCCCCATGTCTTACACTCAACATACTAGATAAAAAATGATTCCAATTTTGGTTATCATTATCCCTTTGGGTTAGAGAAGAGGCGCCAAAAATCTCTCTCCTGAATTCCCGAAAGGAGGTTGCAAAAATGGCTCCACCGGACAGTACGGGCTAAATATTCGAGCTATCAAAAACGCATCTGGTCTTTGATCGGGAGGCTTGGGAAAAGCCCACAAAGGGTAGGCTTCGTCCAGGCGACGGGGCCTTTTGATGATGCTGGCAATAGCTATTCTTTTTGGATGCCGACAGAAACGAAGCCGCCGTCGACGAACAGTATGTGTCCATTTACGTAAGCAGCCTGCTCGCCGGCAAGATAGGTTGCCGCATCCGCCATCTCCTCGACCTTGCCATAGCGGCCTAGAGGGATGAGATCCAGATACGCCTGCCGGGTGGCATCGGAGTGGGCAACCGCGGTGAGCGGTGTATCAACGGGCCCGGGGCCGACAGCGTTGACGGTGACACCTTGGGATCCGAGTTCCAGCGCCATTTGTTTGGTCAATCCGATCACCGCGAACTTGGAAACACCGTAGCCGGTTCGCCCGACTCCCGCGCGTTCGCCTGAAATCGATGCGATATTGACGATCCGGCCATAACCTTTATCGACCATGACCCGGCCCGCATGTTGGCCGCAAAACATGGTGCCTTCCAGATTAACCGCCATGATTTGTTTGAATTCGCTCGGTTCCGCATCCAGGAAAGTCATGTGCTTACTGGTGCCGGCGCTGTTTACTAGTATGTCGACGGTGCCGAATTCTTCGACCGTGCGCTCGACAAGCACGCCTGCCGCGTCGTAATCCGTGACGTCCAATTGATGCGCAATAGCCTTCGTTTGACCCTTGCGAATTTCCTCGGCAACCGTCTCCGCGTTGTCGCCGTTGATATCTGCGAGGACCACACTGGCACCTTCTTGTGCGAACCTTTTGGCGATTCCCGCGCCCAATCCGCTACCACCCCCAGTGACGATGGCGACACGATCTTTTAACCGCATTTTTAGGTCCTCTAAAATTTCTCTTCCCGAAGATAGGTATGGGGCCGGACTTCTGGGGCAACCGCTCTAAATTCCTTCTCTGACACGCCAAAACCCTTACAGGGGAGCAAAAACACCATGGCCAAGCGCCCGATTTCTGCGGATTCTCACATCACCGAGCCGCCCAACTGTTACATCGATTATATCGACGCGAAATATAAGGACATCGCGCCACACGTGGTCGACGACCCGAAGCGCGGCGAAATCTATGTCATCGATGGTATCGATATCGCGATTCCTTTGAGCCTCGTCGCGGCGGCGGGAAAAGCGCCGTCGGAACTGAGTACCAAAGGTGCTGTGTTTGATAAATTGCATCGTGGCGGTTGGGATCCAAAAGCACGGGCGGCCGATCAGGACCGCGACGGCGTGGCGGCGGAAATAATTTATCCGTCGGTGGGCATGATGCTTAGCAACCACCCGGACTTTGGATATAAACGCGCTTGCTTTGATGCTTATAACCGCTGGCTGCTGGAATTCTGTGAAGGGCTACCAAACCGATTATTCGGGATGCCACAGATTACCATGGAAACGCCTGCCTCCGGTATTGAGGAAGTTCGCCGGGCTAAGGAGATGGGCTTTAAGGGCGTCATGCTTGTTGGTCAGCCTGGGCATGAGGATTACCATCATCGCGATTATGATCCGTTTTTCGAAGCGGTTGTTGATATGGGAATGCCAATCTGTTTCCACATTCTGACTTCGGGAAAAGATGAAATGCGTACCTATCGTGGCCCGAAGATTAATGGGTTTCAGTCCATAATCCGCGGTAACCAGGATATTATCGGCACGTTTATTTTCGGTGGTGTATTCGAGCGGCATCCGAAATTGAAACTCGTTTGTGTCGAAGCCGATGCGGGTTGGGCACCGCACTACATGTATCGGATGGACCACGCGTACAAGTATCACCGGTATTGGATGAAATGTGACGAGCTGGATCGTCTCCCGAGCGAGTATTTTAAAGAGAATGTCTATATGACGTTCCAAGACGATTGGACGGCGTTTCAACTGCGCGACTTTATGAATGTGGAACGCCTCATGTGGGCGAATGATTTCCCCCATAGCGATGCAACATGGCCGAACAGTCAGGCGCTGTTGGCTGAACATACGGCTGACATGAGCGAATGGGAATGTGATCGAATTCTCCATGACAACGTGTCGGAATTATATGGCTTGAATGTCCAATAACCGCTGAAGCGGGGAGTGCGATATGACTTATGATCTGAAGATTGTCGACGGCACGATTGTCGATGGTAGCGGTAGCGCAGGATATCGAGGCGATGTCGGTATTTCGGGTGGGCGTATCGTAGCGCTCGGCGATGCGCCAGACGCTGCGGAACGCACCATCGATGCGGAAGGTGCGGTGGTGTCGCCGGGATTTGTCGATATCCATACCCATTACGACGCTCAGATTATCTGGGACCGCATGATGTCGATTTCTCCTTGGCATGGTGTGACCACAACGGTGCTCGGGAATTGCGGGTTCGGTGTGGCTCCGACCCGTGCGGCCCATCGCGATATGATCATACGCACGTTGGAGAAAGTGGAAGGGATGAGCGTGCCCGCTCTCCAGGCTGGATTGGGTGAGGATTGGCCTTTCGAGACTTTCGGAGAATATCTGGACGTAATCGAAGCAAGGGGCTCCGCCATTAACATGGCGGTGCTTCTCGGGCACACGCCGCTGCGCATGTACGTCATGGGCGAGGCGGCCACGGAACGCGCCGCGACGGACGATGAAATCGAGGAAATGCGGACAATCGTCAAACAAGGCATGAAAGACGGAGCCCTTGGTTTCGCCACGTCACGCGCTGGAACGCATGTCGGCTATGAAGGTCGCCCAGTGCCGAGCCGTGCCTGCGAGATCGAAGAGATATTTCGCCTAGCAAAAGCTGTCGGTGAAAGCGGTGGCGGTCTGATCGCGGCGACGGCGGGCAAGGACCTTTTCATCGACCAATATCCCGACTTGGCGCGCGAGAGCGGTTGCACGGTGACCTGGACGGCTTTGCTCGCGGGATTAGCATTGGGCAAAGGTGACCACGAAGAACAATTAACGAAATCCGAAGCCATTGTGGCCGAGGGGCACCGCGTCTTCCCTCAAGTAACGCCGCGCCCACTCAATTTCGAGTATCAGATGGGGGCACCCTTCCTTTTCGAGCCATTCTCGGTCATGAAGCCGGCTGCGGCCGCGGATGCTGAAGGCAAGAAGAAGATTTACGCGGATCCGGAATTTCGTGAGGCGTTTCGGGCGCGGATCGATGGTGCGCGCAAGGAATTCAAGGGAGCGTTTGATAAGACAGTCATCTCGCACCATCAAAAAAATGGAGAACTCGACGAACAGGTCCTGGCCGATGTTGCCCGAGAGAGAGGTATGAAACCAACCGATCTATTATTGGATTTGGCGCTGGAAACTGATCTCGAGACGCGCTTCCGGATGCCGGTCGCCAACCACAACGAAGACGAGGTGGAGCCACTGCTGAAGAGTGGGGCGACGGTGATTGGTCTCTCCGATGCGGGTGCTCACGCAAGTCAACTCTGTGATGCGTGTCAGCCGACATATTTCCTCGGTCGTTGGGTTCGTGAAAAACAAACGTTCACAATCGAAGAAGCCGTCCGGATGCTGACTTCGCGGCCGGCGGAGGTCGCCGGTATCACGGACCGCGGCCTGTTGGCTGAAGGCCGCCCTGCGGATGTCGTTGTCTTCGATCCCGAGACGGTGGGTGCCGGTGGCTTGGAGCGTGTCTACGATTTTCCGGGTGGTGCCGATCGGTTGATCTCGAAGGACCGCGGCATGCGGGCGGTTGTCGTCAATGGCACCGTCCTGCGTGAGAACGGCGCCGACGCGATATCGCCCGAAGGCAACTTACCTGGCGGCGTCTTGCGGAATGGCCAGGCCGCATGAACCAACGCATCATTTGGGGCATCGGGTCGGCCCGTGCCTTTCGCGTCCATTGGGCGCTGCACGAACTGGGACTCGATTATGAAACCAAGTCGGTTCGCACTCGGACGCCGGCGATGGATACACCGGAGTTCCAGGCAATCAGTCCGCGTAAGAAGATTCCCGTCTTCCAGGACGGCGATCTTACGCTTTTCGAAAGCGCTGCCATTATAAATTATCTCGGTCGAACTTATGGAGAGGGCGGCCGGCAGCTTATCCCCAGCGATCCGGCGGACCGTGCCCATTGTGACGAATGGTGCTATTTCGTCGCCATGGAATTGGACGCGACTAGCCTCTACGTTATTCGTCGTCACGGCGACTTGCCGGAAATTTATGGCGAAGCGCCAGTTGCGGTGGAATGTGCCGCGGAATATTTCGCCCGTCAGATCAAGGTGCCCGAGCGGAAGCTCAGTGACGGGAGGAAGTTTATCTTGGGGTCGTTTTTCAGCGTCGCTGACATCATGCTGACATCATGCGTGACCTGGGCCATCCGCTACGGCCGTCCGGTGCCGGATAGCTTGATTTCCTACAGAGAGAGCATCATTGCTCGCCCCGCCTATCAGACTGCTTTCGCGGTCTGCTATCCGGATTTGTAGTTTCTCCTGATGCCCTATGTCCGAAAGTCCTTTTAGAGCCTCGCTGGTACGGCGGGTCAGCCAGCGGATATTTTACGGCTGGGTGATCGTTTGGGTCGCCATGCTCGGAATCTTCGCGAGCGGACCCGCGCAGTCCCATACCTTCAGCGTCTTTATCGGCCCCATTGCGGCTGAACTCGGCCTCTCCCAAACGGCAATGGCGTCAGCGTATGGTCTGGCGACGCTTGTGGCGGCCTTTTGCCTGCCGCTGATGGGAGGGTTTCTAGATCGTGTGGGCGCGCGCCGTATGTTGGCGGTCGTGGCGCTGGTATTTGGTGCTGGTTGCGCTGCGTTTGGTCTTGCCGGAGGCATGATCTGGCTTGCACTAGGGTTCGCCGCATTGCGGTTCCTAGGGCAGGGGTCGCTGATGCTGGGCTCCTCCAACATGGTCTCGCAATGGTTTAGTCAGCGGCGCGGATTTGCGCTGGGGTTAATGGCGCTCGGTTTTGCGATCTCGATGGCTGTCCATCCCACGATCGCCAAATGGCTCATCGATTTGGTTGGCTGGCGCGAAGCTTGGTTGTGGCTTGGCATTTCCACATGGGTGTTATTGCTGCCACCGGTCTTATTCTTCGTCGTGAGCAAACCGGAGGATGTCGGGTTACGACCGGATGGCGTGTTGATTCCTGCCGATATTGGGGGACCGCAAGCCGCCACCGAAGCGGGAGATGAAAACGACTTTACCCTTTCGGAGGCATTGAGAACCCCAGCTTTCTATATCGTGGCCGCAGGGCTTTTTACTCTATCGATGCTGGTTACCACTTTGCATTTCTTCCAGGTCTCTATTTTCTCGGATCAAGGTTTGGATACGGAAGTCGCGACGGTTGCGTTTGCCGTATCTGCAGTGACCATGATCGCGATGATGCCGACCCTGGGTCGCATGTTGGACCGGTTCCCGACTGAGCGTATGTTTGCAGGTGGCTTGTTGGTTCTGGCGACAACATTGGTCATTGCGGCACAGGTTTCCGGTATCGCGTCAGCGGTGCTGTATGCCTTAGCGTTCGGAATGGCAAATGCTGTCAGCATGACATATTACACGTTTATGTGGCCACGATATTTCGGGCGCACCTATCTGGGCAGTATTCAGGGAACGGGGCAGATGATCGGTGTTGTCGGTGCGTCGGTTGGCCCCCTGCCCCTTGGCTTCGCCAAGGACTATTTAGGTAACTACGATGCAATGTTGTTGGGACTGGCCGTAATTCCACTGACCTGGGCCGTCGTGGCGGCGTTGTTTCTACGCCAACCAGTAAAACTCAAACCCCTATAGGACTCGATGCGATGACGCTGAAAATTTTATCCATGATCCCATTGTCGGACGATGGCCGAAAACGTATCGAGGGTGCGGACCCTTCGGTCGAGTTGACGATGGCGCCGAATTGGTTTCACGGGGAATTTCGCGATACTTGGCCCGAATACACGTCGCGCTCCTACCTGCCTGCTAACTTACAAGGAGAGGGAACACGGGAAGAGCGCGACGCACTATTTGCGGAGGCGGAGATCATCATCTGTGGATTCCCGTTTCCGCTAGATCTTCGCGCGCGAGCTCCGAAGTTAAAATGGTTCCACCAGACTCCGGCGGGCGCTAGCAATCTTTTGAACGGGGATTTGTGGGAAAGCGACGTGATGGTGACGACTTCGCGCGGGCTTGGCAACACGCAGTCGATGGCCGAATGGACAGTCGCCGCGTTTTTCTATTTTGCGCGGGGCTTCAATCAGGCGGTCGCGGACCGAACAGCCGCTGATTTTGAGAGGCTGGCTTATAATCCAATTCAGATGAAGGATAAGACGGTCTGTGTCATTGGGGCGGGTGGTATCGGCCGGGATGTTGGTAAGCTGTGCGCGGCTATGGACATGAGAGTGATCGGTACCCGCCGCACAGCCGGGTCGCCACCCGAGGGTTTCGATGCAATCTACACTGCCGACAAGCTTATGGATATCTTGCCGGAAGCTGATTTCGTCTCCATCTGCTGCCAGTGGACGCCGGACACGGAAGGACTGATCGGAAAAAAGACACTGGGCGCGATGAAGGACGGTGTCGTGCTCTGTAATCTTGCACGGGGCGAGATCGTCGACGAAGCGGCGCTGAAAGATGCACTGAAGGCCGGAAAACTGCGTGGCGTGGGATTGGATGTTTATGTCGGCGAATTCGACCGACTGCCCGATCCCGAGCTTTGGGCCGATGACCGCGTTTTGTTTACTCCGCATATCTCAGCGGCGACGGATATTCGCAGTACCCGTCAGATCGATCTTTTCTGTGATAATCTGGAAGCCTATGTTGCAGGTCGCCTGCTCGACAATGTGCTTGATTGGGAGCGCGCCTACTAACACGGCATAGGAGCGCTATCTGTTGAGCGAAGAGAAGATCGGCGCGCGCGACGATGCGGAGGGTACGCGCTCCGCGATGCGTATTACCCTGCTCTCAACCGGCGTGTTCGCGAGCATGGATGCGCTGACGAAATATGTCAGCTTGTTCTATTCCGCACCGCAGATCATTTGGATACGCTACATGGTATTCGCCTCCTATGGCCTGGTGGTGGCGATCCGTCGCCGAGGCTGGCGGGCCTTTCAATCGAATGCGATGACGTTGCAAATCTGCCGGGGTCTTTTGCTGGCGGGTGAAGTGTCCATTTTCGTTATCGCTTTTCGTAATCTTCCCTTGGCGGACGTCCAGGCAATTGCCGGGATTGGTCCACTGGTCGCAACCGCCCTCTCGGTGCCGATCCTCGGAGAGAAAGTCGGCATTCGCCGTTGGAGCGCCATCGGCGTCGGATTTATCGGTCTCGTAGTTATTATTCGACCGGGATTTGGAATCTTTGATCCGATGCTGCTTTTGCCTGCCTTCGGCATCTCGATCTATGCGCTCTATCAGGTGCTGACCCGCGTTGCCGCGCGTCACGATCACCCGGATACAACGGTCCTCTATACTGGTGTCGTCGGTTTGGTCGCTATGACAATGATTGGACCGATCTTTTGGAAGACACCCGATGCGACCGGAATATTCTTAATGTTGTGCATTGCGGTGCTTGGTTTGTCCGGCCACGCGCTGCTGATTAAGGCGTTGGCCTTGGCTCCCGCCAGCGTTCTGCAGCCGCTTAATTATATCACGATTGTTTGGGTGACGCTTCTCGGGTATATTTTCTACGACGACCTGCCTGATATACCGACCGTAGTTGGCGCATTGATCATCGTCGCCAGCGGTCTCTATACCTTCCACCGGGAGCGGGTACGTGGGGAGCCTTATGCGGAGTCCAAGACTTCGTAGTGCACGTCCTTCGGCGTCCCACCGTTGGTCGGGTTCATGTCCTGCGGGCAGGCGGAAAACACAACGATACAGTCCATCTCTGCGTGGAAGGTTACGCTGTCGCTCGGCTTCGAGACCGGGGCTTCCTTGTACAATCGCTTGTCGGTGCCCCAAGGCCGATTCATGAACATGTTAAAGGGGCAAGGTGTGCGTCCGCCGGGCGATTTGCCCATTGCTTCTAGTGCCGCGGCCAAATTATCTGTGCAATTGTCATGATAGCCGTCATGCCCCAGCAAGTGATAACGATGGACATCGCAGGCGGCGTTCAAAGTATCATGCACACCGGGCGTGGTGTCTTCGACAATAGTCAGAATGGGCCGACGTTTGTTGGTGAGAAAAGCTTCCCCCATATCCGGCATCATTTTGTCAATTGTCGACCGGGTGTGTTCCATCGACATAAACTCATCGAGGTCGCTTGCATTGAAAGCCCAGGTGTCGACCACCTGACTGCCATGAGTATTAACGATACGAATACATGCGCCCGATTTAAGAGGTTGGGCGCGTCCTTGACGGGCGGGGACGAGGATCAATTCGGACATGACATTCCTTAAGCGAGTGTGACTTGTGCTTGCATCGCGACAGTTCCCTCCGGTGTCGCCGCCCAGACTTCACAGCCTTCTTCGGTCGGGCGGCCACAGACGGTGAATGGCGCAGTGTCGAATAGAGGCGCTCGGGCGCGCATATCGAATTTGGTCAGCGTTTTGTCGGGGATCATGTCTCGCGCGAAATCGAGTAGACATTGTGTCGTGAAGGGGCCATGGACAACGAGGCCCGGATAACCTTCAACCTCCATCGCATAGGCCCGGTCGTAATGGATACGGTGCGGATTGAAGGTGATGGCCGAATAGCGGAATAACTGAACGGCATCCGGATTCATTTCTCGTTTCCACGGCAAGTCGTCCGGCACCGGGTCGCGTTTTGGAATGCCACTCTTCTCACCCGGCTTCAGGCCTTCACGGAACACGCCGTCGCGTTCCTCGACTACGCACAGGCCTTCGTCGTTGTAGATGCGGTTGGCGACCTTGGTGAAGACGAGAACACCGGTAGCGCCTTTGCGGAGGGAGATATCCATGAGTTCGGTTTCCCGCCGCAGCTTGTCGCCAACCTTGATCGGAGTGTGAAATTCAAACCGGCCGCCTGCGAACATCCGCCGAGGGAGCGGCATTTTAGGCAGGATGCCAGTATCGGTCGGCAAGCCGTCCGCGCCCAATGTGGCGCGCCGCGACAAGGGTAGGAAGTAGCATCCGTGCCAGCCAGGATGAATGGCGTCACCGGGCCCCGGGGTTACGTCGTCCCGGTCGAAGGTCACAATCATCTCGCGCAACGGCGCTTCAGTCGCGACATCGGTGTCTTCTACCATGGTGCCGATATGGCTTTTCAACTTGTCTATATTGATGTCCGGCATCGTCAGTTCCTTTTCGAATTAGCCAGCCGTTCCCTTGGCGTTCACGCGCGGTGCTACGTCGTTCATGATCAGCCGCATTGCAGACATTGATTCTTCGGACGGCATGCCGCTGATAATTGTCCAGAGCGCGAACTCAGTGATCCCCAGGCGCTCGCGCAATTTGTCTAGCTTCTCGGTATTCCGCGGCAACCCTGTCATCCCTTCTATCCTTGTTTCGCTAGATTTCGGAATAACCGGATCCTTTGGATTCGATTCCCCGACCGACGGGATTTTCCATCCAGCCAAACTCGCCGAGTATCATCTGACTGTAAGTCACCCGCCCGTTGACCTTCTCCACCGGTTCCGTCGCCAGCAATAGTGAGGCTTGCGCCATAAGCGACGGCGGTTCTCCTTTCGGGTCGTCCATGCCTTTGACCAGCTTGTGATGGACGGTACCCGGTGTTGGCACCACGCGTGAGGGTGAGACGGCGGAGACGGCAATATTGCCGCATTTGGCGACTTCTTCGGCCAAGCCTTGGGTAAATCGCTCCAGTGCAGATTTGGTGGCGCCGTACATGGTGCCGCCATGGCGCAAGATGCCCTCATAGGGCCCGCTGCCGGGGCCGATTGCCGCCCCAGAGCTGATATTGATGATGGCGCAATGGCCGCCCGTCGCACTTTTCGCTTTCATGTCAGGCAGCACATTGCGGGAAAGAATGAACGGCGCGTGCACGTTGATCTTAAAACAGCGGATCCAGCGGTTGGTCTGATAATCTGCGACCGGAATGTAGTAATTTAGGGCGGCATTGTTCACGAGCACGTCGACCGGGCCATAAGCGGCCCGCGCTGCTTCCAGCAAATGCTCACAACCGTCCTCTTCCGAGATGTCGCAAGCGACACCCGCGGCTTCGCCACCGGCGTTTTTTATGATCTGGACAGTGCGCGCGAGCGACCCTTCCAGCATGTGATCGCCTTCGTTAAGAGTCCGAGCGGCGCAGACCACACGGGCGCCTTCGGAGGCGAATAGTTCGGCGATAGCTTGTCCGATTCCTCGGCTCGCCCCCGTCACCACAACATGTTTTCCGTCGAGTTTGCCCATTTGTCGCACCTCCATTCGGTTTCCGGCTTTGCCGATTGATGTAGATTAAAGCCTGGGTGTGGCGACAGAGAAGGAAAAGGTGATGTCTGATAGGCAAATGGTCATGGTGGGGTTTATGCAAGCCCAGAATTGCTCAAACTATCCAGCTTCATGGCGGCATAGCGAATCAGCGGGCGATTTCATGAGCCCGGCCTATTACCAACGGATCGCGCGAGCACTCGAGGATGGAAAATTTCATCTTGGATTCTTCGACGACCGTCTTGCGATGCCAGATATCTATGGAGCCAACCATGGGGAATCGGTGCGCAATGGCGTGCGGGTTGTGAAAATGGACCCGATACCAATCCTCGCCACGATGGCGATGGGGACAAAATGTCTTGGCCTCGCGGCGACCTGTTCGACGACTTATTATGGGCCGTTTCATATCGCGCGGACATTCATGACCTTGGATCATATGACCGGCGGGCGGGCTGGTTGGAACGTTGTAACGTCGTTAAACGACTCCGAAGCGTTTAATATGGGTGCTGCCGGCACAATCGCTCATGATCGGCGCTATGATCGCGCTGATGAATTGATGAAGACCGTCATCGATATGTGGGGGGCGTGGGACGCCGACGCGATTAAATTGGATAAGTACGAGGGCGTTTTCGCCGATCCGGACAAGGTACGCCGCACGGAGCATTCAGGTGAATGGTTTGACACGAAGGGAACGTTCACCGTACCGCAATCACCGCAAGGGCATCCCGTGGTCATTCAGGCAGGGCAAAGCGGCCGCGGCCGGCAATTCGCGGTCGAATGGGGGGAGGTCATATTTACCATTTTGACCAGCATCAAGCAGGGAAAACTGGTTCGAAGTGAGATGCGAGAGGAGGCGGAGCGCTTTGGGCGCGACCCGAATACGATCACTATCGCACCCGCAGTCTATGTAACAGTCGGTGAAACGCAGAGTATCGCCGAAGATAAATACGCTTATATCGACAGTCTGGCGAAACCTATTGATGGGTTGGCGCTGCTCTCGGAGGCTCTTAATTTCGATTTCGCAACAAAAAAAATGGACGATCCGTTTACCGATGAAGAGTTGGACGGGATTAGCGGTTTGCGCGGAATTCTGGATCGCGTGATCCGGTTAAGTGGGACGCCAAATCCGACACTCGCCGATTTCGTGAAACACAGCGGTCGCGGCACTATTCGGGAAGCGCCACATTTTGTTGGTAATCCGAAACAAGTGGCAAATAACCTAGAAGAGTGGTTCGTTGAAGGGGCTTGTGACGGCTTTGTCTTAGCCGCGACTCATATGCCTGGCGCCTATGAGGAGTTCACGCGCTACGTCGTTCCCGAACTGCAGCGCCGTGGTCTGTATCACAAGGAATATAAGGGAACGACATTGCGTGAGAATTTGGGATTGTCTGGATATAGGACCAAATAGAGGCGCCCTCGACCCAAACACAAAGCGCTTGCGACAGCTGCCCTATCTCTTGCGCGCGTCGGCGGATCGTCAGTAGATTCCAATTTTTTGCACTCGCCCGGAGACGTAAATTTCATCAAAATGCGGCTTTGGTGATGTTTTGTTGACCATTTCCTTACTAAAATCAGGCACGATATTTACTGCAATTGCCGCAGGTATGGCAGGGAAATGCGTGTTTTAGAAGACGGCTAGTAATCAATTTGATAACGTCGTTGTCCTTTTGGGTGATGGAAAGTCGGAAATGCGCCGACTGTTGCTTGACGCTTTTGGCAGCACTGAATTGCGGAGCGTGCGTTAGTTTTCGAACTTTAAAGCACGGGAAATAGCGGCGTCGGCTGTTATTCCGACGAATTTGATCGTCGCGGACGCGGCTATAACCGGCGGTAATATTTTCGCGATGGTCGAACGCATCCGTAACGGTGATTTGGGAGCAAATCCGTTTGTTTCGGTAACCTTCATGATCTGGAATGCAGATGGTGTGGCCATCAAGAGAGCGGTTGATTGTGGTGTCGACTTCCTTGCCGCACCATTTTCTCCGGCGGATGTCTTTAAAAGAATTAAGATATTGATCAATGAGCGGAAGCCTTTCGTGGTGAAAAGCGAATACATCGGCCGACATCGGCGACGCGACCCTGGCCGGAGCGATACCGATATTCCGCAGATTGAGGCAGCGAACACACTACGGGCAAAGGCGAAAAGTGATCATGTCGATGTGACGGATTTGGGCGCCGCCGTTAGTGAGGTGATGGCCGAGGTCAACGAACAGCGACTTGCACGTCACTCCTATTAGATAAACCTGCTGGTCGGGATGATCGTGCCGAGCTGCGCGAAAGAGGAGGTTGGAGGCGACCTACCAAGCACCGCAGACCGGTCAGCGTATCCCGGGTACCTGATTTATCTGCGCCGATTCAAGGGATTGAACTATGAATGATCCGGTAAACACTGCCCAATTTTAACATAAAAATTTAGTTTTGAGTAATGTTAGGCAGTGGGGTTGTAACAAACGTTTACAGTAGACACATACAGAATATGCGTCTTCCAATCTTCATTTTGACTATAATAATCTTATACGGTAATTCAGCAAAATCGGCTGAATGGACTGCTGTCAGCGCTAACCATCACGCAACATATTATGTGAATGAAGGGTCGATAAAAGGGAAGGAGGGTTATGTCTACTTTTGGGATATGGGAAATTTATTAAGTCCCCTGGGTGAAGGTGTTGTTTCTGTCAGATCATTTAACAAGGCGGACTGTAATGAATTTCTGATAAAAATTTTAAAAACCTCTTTTCATAAAAAGTCAATGGCCTCTGATAAAGCAGAGGTTCTTCCTATCGACAAACCAATTTGGAAGACACCCCCGTCTAGTTCTGCATCTGCAAAAATTTTAGAATTTGTTTGTAAGTTTTAACAACTTAACGCATGGCTCACTATCCGCCGATGCCTGCAAATACCACCACTTTTTTAGACTTGCGCATCTAAATCATCAAGCATTGCTAATGTGGTCCAAAAAGGGCGTGGCTGAGAATTCTCCGATCAATCAGAAGGGTATCTTCTTAAAGTTGGTTGTATCAATGAGTTCATATGGATATTTTGTTTTAAATTGCGTAATGGGAAATGTATCGAATGTTTAATCATGTAATGCTAGGAGCGTCGGATATAAATCTGTCGAAAAAATTCTATGACGCGACTTTGGGTACAGTTGGTATAGGACCTGGTATCAAAGACTCCGACTTAAGGTGCTCATACCGAGGAAGCGGAGGCGTTTTCATGATTAAGATACCAATCGATGGAAACCCTGCTACAGTTGGTAACGGCAGCACGGTGGGCTTTAAAGCAAGCAATGAGATGGAAGTTGATGAATGGCACGCCGCTGGTATCGCTAATGGGGGAACAGCTTGCGAAGACCCACCCGGCATTCGGCATAATGGGAAATTTAAAATGTACCTAGCTTATTTGCGCGACCCCGCGGGTAACAAGTTGTGTTGTGCTTATTTGTTGCCAAAAAATAGTTGAAGCCGTTGCATAATTGGCTGCTCCAGAGCCGAATTTTGAACTAATTTATGGTTACATTATTTAGAAGCACTCAATGAAATTATATTACATTACATGGCCAACTCTTACAGTGACCCTTATTCAATGTGCTCAAGTATGTCTTAAGCGATGGCGGTGCCGCTTTCCCATGCTGCTTCAACAGGCGCACCGCTGGAAATAAAGTTATTACAAAAATACGGATGAATTAAGACACCGTTATTTAAATAAGTTTTCTCGCTAGGTCTCCCGCTCTGAGGTTCGTATACCATTGCAGCATTCTCAGGTCTTTTGTGTCCTGTTATGGCGGCAGCTTCTATTGTCGGTCGTCAGGGTTTTTGGAATAGAAGGCTGCGTGATATAGCGGAGCGCTTGGCCCATCTGTTGGTTGACTGTGTTTCGTTTTGTCCTTTCGCGTTCGAGTAAGATAGGTTCGCCGCGTCCAAAGTAGACGTCAGCAGGTGTAAAGTTGCTGGGGCTTTCGTGG
>JBMYRC010000002.1:0-85324 GCA_049601975.1 Alphaproteobacteria bacterium
CGATTGCTTTCTATGCGGGCGATCGAGACACTCCGGCAGCGCTATCTTGAGGATTGGCTGCCAGGTTAAAGCGCTCGAGAATGGCTCGATCGGTTCTCATCATTGT
This sequence comes from Alphaproteobacteria bacterium, assembly GCA_049601975.1. Classification (GTDB taxonomy): domain Bacteria; phylum Pseudomonadota; class Alphaproteobacteria; order UBA8366; family UBA8366; genus UBA6544. Next base: position 107 of record JBMYRC010000002.1, read on the forward strand.
GACCCGTTATTGCCCTGTATTGTCCTGTGTGTATCTGTATAGTCCTTAGGGTGGGGCAAATTGGGGCTATTTCTCATTTCGTGCCGGCCTGTCACGCCGGTGGCCGCGGGTTCGAGTCCCGCCACTTTCTCTCAATAAATGCAATGAGTTAGAAGAATCCCCTCCTGGGGTTTGTAGAACTTGCAAAACCTCTTACGAATCAGGCGTTCTCGATCCGTTCGCATCTGTCGAATAACTGCCCATCTTACGGCGTGCATTTGCCGTTTCCTTCGTCTTCATCACATATTCTTGCAGAATTAGGTTGTTCACGGCGTGGCCGCTGAAGGAGACGACCTCGGCATTCGTTGCTGACTTGGATGCAAGCTCTGTTAAGGCCGGCGTGAAACGGGTCACGGTACACAGGGGACATGGCCGATTAATCGCGGGCCTCGACATATTAGCGCGTGCGTGGCTTTGAGTTGCACTACCTTGCTTTGGTGAGTGAACTGCAAACGCGCCCAGCTATGGACAAAATTCTTCTGCTGAAAGATGCTATGATCATTATGACGTCACAGGCTCAAAATTTCGAGACGGGCGCGAGTGCGCTAACAAACTTCGAGTTCGACAATAGCTTTGCTCGCGAACTCGAGGGCTGCTGCGTCCCTTGGGATGCTGAAAAGGTTTCCGATCCCCGCTTGCTAATGTTCAACTGTGAACTGGCCGCTGAGCTCGGCTTGGATGCTGCTGCGTTAGAGACCCCTCTAGGAGCTGAAATATTTTCTGGTAACCGTATACCAAATGGAGCAAAACCGCTGGCCCAGGCCTATGCTGGTCATCAGTTTGGCCGGTTTTCGCCGAAGCTGGGCGACGGTCGCGCCTTGCTCTTGGGTGAAATTGTGGATATCTGCGGAAAGCGTCACGATATCCAGCTAAAGGGCTCCGGACGAACGCCTTTTTCACGCAGCGGTGATGGCAGGGCTGCGCTTGGACCAGTGCTGCGCGAATACCTTATCGGTGAAGCAATGCATGCGCTTGGTGTACCAACGACGCGGGCCCTTGCAGCTGTTACTACAGGAGATCAGGTTTTTCGGGAGACTGCGCTGCCAGGAGCCGTACTCACGCGGATCGCAGCCAGTCACCTGCGCGTTGGCACATTTCAATTCTTTGCTGCACGTGGAGAGACGGAAATTGTCCGCCAGCTTGCCGATTACGCTATTGCACGCCACTACCCAGCGGCGCGCGAGGCAGATAACCCCTACCTAGCATTTTTTATGGCGGTTGCACGGGCGCAAGCTTTGCTGGTTGCTGAGTGGATGAGCATCGGCTTCATCCATGGTGTTATGAACACGGATAATACCACAATTTCTGGCGAGACTATTGACTATGGCCCCTGTGCCTTCATGGACGTCTACGATCCAGACACCGTTTTCAGTTCCATAGACCTGCAGGGGCGCTACGCCTATGCTAATCAACCGTCTATCCTGACCTGGAACCTGGCTCGATTAGCGGAAACCTTGATCACGCTGGTTGATACGCATCAGGAACGGGCGGTTGAATTGCTTACCGTTGGCGCCAACGAAGTTTCTAGCCTGTTTGTCGACGCTTGGCTGGCGCGCATGCGCATAAAAATAGGTCTTAACTCTCCAGAAGATAACGATGTCAAATTGATTAACCGCCTTCTTGAGGCGATGCATCAGGGCAAGGCAGATTTTACGCTAACGTTTCGGCGCCTGTCAGACGTCCTGCGCGGAAAAGGCATGTCGGTTCGTGCACTATTCGAAGACCCGGCAGTATATGATGCATGGGAGTGTGATTGGCGGGTTCGGTTGGGTCGGGAGAAAGTCTCTGCCAGGGATTGTGCAGATTCAATGGATCAGGTGAACCCGGTCTACATTCCCCGCAACCATAAGGTAGAAGAGGTTTTGGCCGCCGCCGTCAACCATGGCAATATGTCAGAATTCCAAGATATGCTCTCGGTCGTCACGAGACCGTTTGACGAGGTTAGCGGACGCGAGGGTTTTGCGGAGCCCGGGAACAAAACAGCAGTTCCCTATCAGACCTTTTGCGGAACATGATTATGGCTGCGGGAATGGAACCAAAAATAAAAGGCACGGGATAGCGTCTTCTAATAAACGCCTTTATCTATGCTGGGCTGGTTTTAGTTGTTTCTGCAATCGGAGTGGGCGAAATTCTCAATAGGTTTGATTGATGATGGCCTAATATTTGGCTGCCATATTTTCATCTTGGGCCCCCTTGCAATGCTCAAGAAATCAAAACTCGCGGGAGAACGCTGTAGCGGGGACGGAGATAAAGCAATGGGTGTCGTGTTTGCTATCATAGCTTCAGGTAAAATAAGTGGATAGCTTTATGCGGTTATGTGCGATCTCAAGTTCTTGTAAAAGCAGATTTAAGAAATTTGATTCTAGAGAGTCTTCAACCCCCTTTGGTCGTCTGAACGCCGGACTTGATATCCTCTTGAGGCATTGGAAACTGATATGAATGAACTGCCCCGGATATGGATATAACGTTGGTGCTAGTTTGTGATTTGAAATCAGCAGAAGACGCGGCTTTTCTTCTTCTCCTCAGCCTTTGCCTTTCGGGATAGTTTTTTTTCAATCTTAAACCTATATAGAAATGCTTCGCTTGCCTCCGCAGCCAATGCCAATTTTCGGAGTTTATGCTCAAAAATCATAGTATAAGTTGTAAAACCGAGCTTCGCTGCCACTTTTTTTTGGTAGGATCGGCATCCCTTACGGTTTTCAATTAGCTTACACTGCAAAGCACTAAATGCTCTCGGAAATATTTTCTTTGTGCATCAGTGATTTTGGGTCCGGCGGTATTTGGCTCCGGTGAAATATGCCGAAGCCATTGGTCTGCCGGCGCTCTTTGTCTTGGGTATGATACAATCCGTCGATGGGATCTCAGTGCTCGGCAAGGGCAAGATTGATTATGACGGTGTACAGGAGTTGTACGATGAATAATGTGAGCTTTAATCATCGGGTCTTAATTCTCATCGGTACCCTCGGATTTGCTCTCGTGGGTACGCACTTCATCACGCCGATCCCGCAGGATCCAAGTTACCATGCCTTCGCGGATTCAAGGTCGTGTTTTGGCATTCCAAACTTCGGTGACGCGGCGTCGAATATTGGCTTCGCATTGGTGGGGTTCTGGGGGCTATGGCATGTGCTCGGACGTTGGAAGGGTGATATATTTGCTGACCGCATGGATGCATGTCCCTATATCCTGTTCTTCGCGGGCGTGGCCTTGGTTAGCGTCGGTTCCATTTACTACCACGTCGATCCCAACAATGCGGGCCTCTTCTGGGATCGCTTGCCGATGACAGTCGCTTTCATGGCGTTCTTCGCGGCTTTTATCGCGGACCGTATTCACCGTGACATCGCCATTCTCTGGATGATGCCAGTGCTGATTGCACTCGGCGTCCTCAGCCTCGTGTATTGGAATGTGACAGAAGTACAAGGCGAGGGCGATTTGCGCTATTACGGTTTGGTGCAGTTCTATCCGATCGTGGCATTGCCACTTACTGTCTGGCTCTTCCCAAAAGGCCGTTACACAACCGGATCCCATCTCCTATGGGTCGTTTTCTGGTATGCGCTCGCAAAGGCGCTAGAGTTTTTAGATTACGAAGTTTTCGCACTCCTCGGCGGTCTGATTAGTGGCCACACCCTGAAACATATAGCTGCCGCGATGTCGGCAGTTGTGATCGTGCGGATGCTATCGGCATACGGGAAGCAGTATCGGTTCGTCGGAACCCGAGGAGATACAGTGTAATGCCATCTGCTTATATAAATGCCATCGGAACATTTTTGCCTGGCGATCCGGTCGATAACGATTCGGCGATAAAAATTCTGGGCCCGATAGATCGAAAACAGGATCTTCTCCGTCGGGCAGCATTAGCGAAAAATGGTATCCGGATGCGGTACTATGCACTTGATACTGATGGAAACCATAGATTTACGAACTCTAGGATGGCTGCACACGCTGTGGAGAATGCTCTTAGGGGTAGCGAGATTGGCGGGAAGTCAATCGAGCTTTTATGCGCCGCCACCTCGCAGGGTGATTTAATGGCGCCGGGGTTTGCCAGTACCGTACATGGCGAGCTTCAAATTCCGGCTACTGAAATCGCCAGTTTCAACAGTTTCTGCGCCAGCGGTATAATGGCACTTAAATCAGCGGTCTCGGCGATTAGGGCAGGTGATAAGAGAAACGCAATTGTGTGCGCCAGTGAATTTGCAAGCCGCTTCCTGCGCGCAGGTTTCTTAAATGGTGCGGATTCCTCGCCGGACACAGAGTTTCTCAGATGGACATTGTCTGATGGTGCGGGTGCTGTAGTCCTCGAGGACCGGCCAAACACTCACGGACAATCAATTAAGGTCGATTTTATCGACCTTGTCTCATACGCCGATAGTTTTGAGACATGTATGTATGGCGGTGGATCGAAGGGCTCCGACGGGTCTATCGCAATGCCATGGTCGAATTATCCTACGTTGAAAGAAGCGGTCCATGCGGGAGCGTTCCATTTAAAACAGGATTTTCAGTTACTTGAAAATATAACGCTGCTTGGGCTTCAGCGGTATTTAGAACTTGTTGAATCAGGGAAGATTGATCCGTTTTCGATTGATTGGGCGTTGTATCATTTTTCGTCTCATCATTTTAGAGAAGAAATGGTGAAGGCAGCGCAACGTGCTGGTGCCCCGATAAATAAAGATAAAATTTTTACAAATTTATATGAAAAGGGGAATACGGGATCGGCTTCAATCTATGTCATGTTGGAAGAGTTGTTCAATGGCGGCAGATTGAAGGATGGCGAGAGGATACTATTAATGGTCCCGGAAAGTGGGCGTTTTATCGTATCCTTTGTTCAAATGACGGTGATTGGGTCAGCCACGCCATTCAAGCAAACTTCGCCGTCGGTGGACACTGTTGAGACATCCAAAACAGCGTTTGTCGAACCAATTAAATCGAAAGAAGATTTGCATGCATCCTTGGTTCGACGGCTAGTGACAGTCTGGCTGGAATTTGAACGGCAATTGCATCTTGTGCCAGTGATTGAGCGGTTGAACCGGGGCAAATTGCGACAGGAAGATTATCAGTCCTTGTTGCGCAATCTGCGCCAACAAGTGGTTGAAGGTGCGCGCTGGATCGCTCGGGCAGCGTCGAATATCACGGCCGATTCGTTTGACATTAGATCGCGCTTTCTAAGCCATGCTTATGAAGAACACCGAGACTTCTTAATGCTTGAAGACAATTACGTGTCGGTGGGAGGGCGTCGTGAAGATATCGTCAACGCGGGTAAGAATATTGGTTCCGAGGCTTTATCGGCTTGGATGTTTCATAAATCCAGTCGCGAGAACCCAGTAGATCTATTTGGTGCTATGTTCATAATCGAAGGACTTGGTCATAGGCTCGCTGCGAAATGGGGGAAAGCGATACAGAATCAATTGGACTTGGATCCGGACCAGGTCAGTTTTTTACTATATCACGGCGAAAATGATGACCATCACATGGATCGCATGTGGGATTCTCTGGGGTCTCTCGCCTTGACGCAACGAATTGTCGATGACATCGTGAAAACAGCAAAGGTTACCGCCCGATTGTATCGCTTGCAGTTGGAGGAGTTGGATAATCTATGAGCTACCCCACTGATTTTGATCCCACCCATAAGATAAATCGCGATCCTGACCCATGGCTTGCTTTATATCTCGACCAAAGCATTCCACTTGATGATGATGCTAAACAAGATTTGATGCGGGGAATGCGTCGCCCATCGCGGAGAATTTTACTTCCACTTTTGCGACCACTTGCTGGCACTTCAATAATTGTATTCTCGGTTTTGCGTTTGCTGCTCCCGGATCGCGTGAGCTCTTCTACGTATCTGCATAAGTTGATATGTTGGGGTTTGAAGCGGTTCGTTTCGCCGGACGCAAACCGCCTCATCCTTCGGCATTTTCATATCGGCACGGAAATTCTGAATTTCATCAAGGATAATGTACCGGACACTAATGTTGAAACGATACCCTTGAGACCGCAAACTTTGGACGACTTAGAGGATGATGTCTTTCTCATCCACGATCTAAACATTTTCAATTTCGTTATCGACTTGAACGATCAACTCAAACGAAAGGGGCGTACTTTAGAGCAACCGAAGCATTTAAACTTTGATGCGATTACAGATGGGCCATTTCCATTAGATGATATGCCCGTCGGGTCTTTGAATGTTATCGACCTCCAAACTGCGATTATTGCTTATACACCCGTCTATCAATTATTTTTATCTGACAATGATTTTTGGCGTGCGAGTAATTCGCTGCAGTTCGACGAGACAATTGCAGTTTATATCGCGCGTTTGATCGGAAATGCCGACCATTTGTTTCTGGCTCGAAACGCACATCCTTCGTTACCGCTATCTACTCTCAACGCTGGATTTCGGCTCTTGTTGCACGGTTTGTCAGCGGAACAGCTTCATTATTTTCTACGATTGAGAAAACGCGTATCCAACAACCAAGCGTCATAAGCATTTTAGATTAATTCTGCAATTCGATGCTCACTCCCGCGGCGTGTTAAGCTGCGGCAGCTCGGCGATTAAATCCCCGGCGCCGTATTGCGCCGGGGATAAGGTGATGCTGTTGGCACCGTGGTTTTTCCACGCCCGAAAAACGCTGTTTTTTAGGCGCAAGTGGACCCATCAGGCCGCGGAAATCGATATATTCGTCGGGGACAGTCGCGATCGCTTTTTCGTCGTGTCCGGCGGGGTAGAGCTCCTGAATTCGCTCGGCATCGTCGCGGTAACGGCGGGACTTCAGTCGGTCGATCGAGGCTCCTACGTCCTCGTCCACATCGACAAAGACGCAAGCTTCGATATCGAACTTGTGTCACCCCTTCCATTGCCCACTCGTTTGAAGCCTTTCTCGAGCCACGGCTTAAACTTGTCCATTGTGCCCGGCATATATCCCAAGGGCAGCCAGCCGTCGGCGATCTCTTCCGTGAGGCTCACCGTTGCCTCATTGCCGGAGCCAATGAAGATCGGGATATCCGGGTTCATGTGCAGTATGGATTTCAGCGATTTACCGATACCGAGTGCCGCTTCGCCTTCGAATGGTACTTTCAGCTGTTTACCGTCATGGATCAGGCCTTCCTCGCGCTTTCAGACCTTACGTATGATGCTTATGTAATCCTTTAACAAATAATACGGGCTGCACCAGGGTTGCCCGAACCAACCTTCGACGATTTGCAGGCTGAGGACGCCGAAGTCTGCGATAAAGCGTCCGCCACCAAACAACGCAATAACGGTGCCGGCGGATTACTTCCCACCGCCGTCAATATCTACGGTGCGGTGACAGATAAGCAGAGTTCTGTTTTGCATCAGCGAAGGCGGGCGAGGTGCTCGACAAGGCTTGCGACAGCTTAGTCCGTCGGTGCTAAATTTAATTATAAAAGTAACGAGAAGGGCGAGCCCGTCATCGTCAGCCCTCCGATCGAAGCCTATTCGAAGGAGTTACAGGTAGCGTTAGCTGCGGAGACGAACGCGATCCCGGATCCATGTCCACCTAACACAGCCGACATCGGCAATTGCACTGCACTGAGAAGCTTATCATTAATTAAGGAGATCTGCGACAGCGTATCCGGGCGGTAAATCATGAGAAATGAGAACGACTTCTATCCGGCCCCCGTTCAATAATTAAACGCCTAGCTATCTATTCTGAATGGGAATCGCTCGATGTCTGGGAGCCGTGCGCTGGTGACTTCCGACTTGTCGAAGTTCTTCAGTTTCAGCTGTATAAAGTATTTGCGACCGACATTAAGCAAGGGCAGAAATTTTTTGGCTTGGCGGAGGCGCCGTGCCCGCATCTAAATATGAATTATCCATTTAATAATATTCATCAATATATTGATTATATGTTAGAAATTGATTTTGATTGAAGCTTATGCCCGAAACGCCCATGGCCTGCAAGGAGGGTTGGGAGCAATTTTAGCGCCACCGGCCAGCGCTTTTTACCAACCTAAACCGGTGAGAGGGTTGCTTAGGGAAGTGCGGATCGCCGGATCGCGCGTTAGCGATTTCTATATAGGAAAGCCCGATAGTAAGCCTGTACCAATGTGAGGTCTCGTTGAAGCCTTATGAGTGACGATTACGACTGGGCTGAGGACGCGATCTCGTTACATATGGTCGTTAATAAGTCGCTTCTTGAGCAGCGTCAGAGAACGGCTCGATTTTGGGTATCTTCAAGTTGACTCGTTCCTGCCCCGTATTGTTTTGTGTATATACCGATGTTTCTGTATGGTCCTGGGGGAGTGGTGATTTGTTGATATTCCTCATTCCCCCCCCCCGGCCTGTCACGCCGGAGGCCGCGGGTTCGAGTCTGTCACTCCCGCCACTTTATCCCTGACTATAAATAGTAATTGCCCAGTCGTGATGAATTCCGTCTTAACGCTTTGATTTAAAAGCGCACAAACTTTATATTGCGTGTTCGCAAGGGCCGCGTATGATCTCGCGGCACGGTGTTACTGGGACCGGTTCGCGGTGATGTCCGTTTGGCAAAAAATTGGAAGGGCGATGGAAGATCTCTTACGCGAATATTTGCCGATCTTGATATTTATCGGGCTCGCTGTTTTAATTGCCTGTGCGATGCTGGTTGCGAGCTTGATAATAGCCTCTCAAAAACCCGATCCAGAAAAACTATCTCCATATGAATGCGGTTTTGAGCCGTTTGAAGATGCACGTGGTCGGTTCGACGTTCGTTTCTATCTCGTCGCAATTCTCTTTATCATCTTTGACCTTGAAGTGGCGTTCCTGTTCCCGTGGGCCGTCGCTTTCGGAGATGTGGGCATGTTTGGATTTTGGTCCATGATCGTTTTCCTTGGCGTTTTGACCATTGGCTTCATATACGAATGGCGGAAGGGAGCTCTCGAATGGGAATAGTAGCACCCGGATCTGCACCGTTGCCGCCAGGGGCGAATCAAACGGCCGTGTTAAAATCAGTGACCGACGAATTAGCGGATAAAGGATTTGTCGTAGCGCAAGCCGACAAGTTGGTGAATTGGGCGCGCACGGGGTCGCTGTGGCCGATGACTTTTGGCCTAGCCTGCTGCGCGGTCGAGATGATTCATGCTTATTGTCCGCGCTACGATCTGGATCGATTTGGCGTGGTGGTCCGCGCGAGCCCCCGCCAATCTGACGTGATGATTGTGGCCGGCACGCTCACTAACAAGATGGCGCCGGCACTGCGCAAGGTCTACGACCAGATGGCCGAGCCTCGTTGGGTGATCTCCATGGGGTCGTGTGCCAACGGCGGTGGGTATTATCACTATTCTTATTCCGTTGTTCGCGGATGTGATCGGATTGTTCCGGTGGACATCTATGTGCCCGGCTGTCCTCCGACGGCGGAAGCTTTGGTCTACGGGATTTTGCAGTTGCAGAAGAAAATCCGCCGTACCGGAACAATTGCTCGCTAGGCCCGCAGAAGATGGACGAAACGACCCAAGCGCTCCAAGAACTCGGTAGTTATATCGAGTCGCAGTTGTCAAATGATGTGCTCCGACAATGGACGGCGAATCGGGAGCTGAATATTTCAGTTCGGCTTGAAGGGATAATTCGTACTCTCAAATATCTACGCACCGATTCGAACTGTCTTTTTGAGATGCTGGTTGATGTGTGTGGCGTGGATTATCCGAATCGCGAAGATCGGTTCGAAGTTGTCTATAATTTACTGTCTCTTCGTCACAATCAGCGCGTTAGGGTCAAGGTCGCGGTCGATGAAGATACCGTTGTCCCTTCAGTTGTCGGAATCTTTCCCTCCGCGTCATGGTTCGAGCGCGAGTGCTGGGATATGTTCGGGATTTTCTTCTCCGGCCATCCGGACATGCGTCGTCTGCTTACCGATTATGGATTCGACGGACACCCATTCCGCAAGGATTTCCCGCTGACTGGATATGTCGAAGTCCGGTACGACGACGAAGAGCGCCGCGTGGTTTATGAGCCGGTCAAGCTCACCCAGGCGTTTAGGTCATTCGATTTTCTCAGCCCATGGGAAGGTATGACACGGCCGTTGCCAGGTGATGAGAAGGCAACAACGGAGGGCGAAAGTTGATGGCTGGGAGCAACTCCGAAATCAAGACCATGACGATTAACTTCGGACCGCAGCATCCTGCGGCACACGGCGTCTTGCGCATGGTTATGGAAATGGACGGCGAAGTCGTTGAGCGAATCGACCCGCATATCGGCCTCTTGCACCGTGGCACCGAGAAGCTGATCGAGCACAAAACTTATTTACAGGCGATCCCGTATTTTGATCGCTTAGATTACGTATCGCCGATGTGCCAGGAGCATGCTTTTGTCATGGCGGCGGAGAAGTTGCTGGGTATTGAAGCACCCCGGCGCAGTCAGTTTATCCGTGTGATGTTCGACGAAATTACGCGCCTGCTTAATCATCTGCTGAACGTGCCGGCATATGCTATGGACGTTGGCGCCATGACCCCAATGGTTTGGGCGTTCGAACAACGCGAACTGCTGATGGAGTTTTATGAGCGTGTCTGCGGCGCGCGACTGCACGCAGCGTATTATCGTGTTGGCGGCGTCCATCAGGATCTGCCAGCAGGGCTCTGTGAAGATATCTTGGCGTGGACGGAGCAATTTCCAAGCTTCATCGACGATATGGAAACACTGCTAACTGAGAATCGAATTTTTAAGCAGCGTAGCGTCGATATCGGCGTTGTATCGGCGGAAGACGCCATGGCTTGGGGATTTACGGGACCGATGTTGCGTGGCTCCGGTGTTGCGTGGGATTTACGCAAAGCACAGCCTTACGATGTCTACGACGAGATGGATTTCGATATCCCGATCGGTAAGAACGGTGATTGTTACGACCGCTACCTCGTGCGTGTTGAGGAAATGCGGCAGAGCCTTCGGATAATTCAACAATGCATCGAGAAGATACCGGATGGTCCTGTGTTGTCTGAAGATGGCAAGGTTGCTCCTCCCCGACGGGGGGAGATGAAGCAATCGATGGAAGCGTTAATTCATCACTTTAAGCTTTATACCGAGGGCGTCCACGTGCCGAGCGGTGAGACATATACGGCTGTCGAGGCGCCGAAAGGCGAATTTGGTGTGTATCTCGTGGCGGACGGCACTAACAAGCCATACCGTTGTAAGATCCGGGCACCCGGATTTGCTCATCTCGCGGCAATGGATTTTTTGTGCAAGGGACATATGCTGGCCGATTCGGTTGCTGTGTTGGGATCCATGGATATCGTTTTCGGCGAAATAGATCGCTAGCGGAAGAGGCGGCACTGGAATGAGCGAAAGTTTCGAATTTACGCCAGACTATCTCGAGCAGGCGAAAACGGCGATGGCCAAATATCCGGAAGGCCGTCAACAGAGCGCAGTGCTCGCATTGCTTGATTTGGCGCAACGGCAGAATGAAGACGGCCATTACGTGACTCCGGCAGCTGTTGATACGATCTCCGAAATGCTGGATATGGCGCGGATTCGTGTGATGGAAGTCGCGACCTTCTTCACGATGATTAATTTAGAGCCGGTTGGAAAATATCTTCTCCAGTGTTGTACGACGACGCCGTGTTGGCTGCGTGGGTCGGGCCCGGTTCATAAAGCCATTCAATCTCATCTCGGTATTCACAACGGCGAGACAACGGATGATGGTTTGTTCACGCTGATGGAAGTTGAATGCTTGGGTGCCTGCGCGAATGCGCCGATAGTCCAGGTGAACGACGACTATTACGAGGATTTAGACGCGGATAAAATCGTAGGGCTTCTCGATGCGCTCAAGAGTGGAGAAAAACCCAAACGCGGTCCCCAGAACGGACGGCAGAATTCAGCACCTATTGGTGGACCTCAGACATTGGTCGATATGAAGTTTGGAGGCGATTGAGCATGTTGCAGGACCAAGATCGCATCTTCACGAATCTTTACGGTCTACATGATTTCCGATTGCCTGGTGCAAAGAAGCGCGGCGATTGGGATAACACCAAGAAGCTGCTCGAGATGGGCCGTGACGGTATTATCGAGCAAGTAAAAGCCTCAGGTCTGCGTGGCCGGGGTGGTGCCGGTTTTCCGGCAGGCTTGAAATGGTCTTTCATGCCAAAAGAATCGGACGGTCGCCCCGCTTACTTGGTCATCAACGCGGATGAGAGCGAACCCGGTACCTGCAAAGACCGTGAGATCATGCGGCACGATCCGCATAAGCTCTTAGAAGGTTGCTTAATTGCCGGATTCTCGATGGGTGCGGTTGGCGCCTACATTTATATCCGGGGCGAATTTTACAACGAGGCCATGGCACTCGAAGAGGCTGTCGCTGAAGCCTACGATGCCGGGTTGATCGGTAAGAATGCCTGCGGTTCTGGATATGACTACGACATTTATGTCCACCGCGGTGCAGGTGCTTATATTTGCGGCGAAGAGACGGCCTTGCTTGAAAGCTTGGAAGGTAAGAAGGGGCAACCGCGTCTGAAACCTCCTTTCCCGGCGGCGGCCGGTGTCTGGGGTTGCCCAACGACAGTGAACAATGTTGAGACCATTGCGGTCGTCCCGACCATTCTGCGCCGAAGCGCTGGTTGGTTTACAAGTTTTGGGCGCGAGAACAATCACGGCACGAAGGTCTTCTGTATTTCCGGCCATGTTGAGAAGCCGTGCGTCGTTGAAGATGCAATGTCGATTCCTTTGCGCGAGTTGATCGAGACTCATGCTGGCGGCGTTCGGGGTGGCTGGGATAATCTGAAAGCGGTCATCCCCGGTGGCAGTTCCATGCCATTGGTGCCGAAATCGGTTTGTGACGACCTTATAATGGATTTCGACGCGCTCGTCGCGGCGCAATCCAGCCTCGGGACAGCGGCCATCATCGTGATGGATAAATCGACGGACATTATTAAGGCCATCGCACGTATCGCATATTTCTATAAGCATGAAAGTTGTGGCCAGTGTACGCCGTGCCGCGAGGGCAGTGGCTGGATGTGGCGTGTGCTGGAACGGATGGCGCGCGGCGAAGCGGAAGTAGAGGAAATCGATATGCTCTGGGATGTTACCAAGCAGATCGAAGGACATACGATTTGCGCGTTCGGCGATGCCGCCGCATGGCCTGTTCAAGGGTTGCTCAGGCATTTCAGAGATGAGATCGAGCAACGAATTCTCGAAGGCAAGGGCATCGGTGCTCAGGCGGCGGAGTAGGAACAGAACATGCCGAAGCTAAAGATTGACGGAATTGAAGTAGAAGTGCCGCCGGGATCGACGGTACTGCAAGCTTGTGAGGCAGCGGGCAAGGAAATCCCGAGATTTTGTTACCACGACCGCCTGTCTGTTGCCGGGAATTGCCGAATGTGCCTTGTCGAGGTGAAGCCCGGACCGCCGAAACCGGCCGCGAGCTGCGCTTTGCCGGCTAGCGACAATATGGAAGTCTTCACTGATTCGGAAATGGCACGGAAGGGACGAGAAGGGGTCATGGAATTTCTTCTCGTCAACCATCCGCTTGATTGTCCGATTTGCGATCAGGGCGGTGAATGTGATCTGCAGGACCAAGCCATGGGCTTCGGTCACGCAGGTAGCCGTTACCGTGAGCCTAAGCGCGCTGTTGAAGAAAAGTACATGGGCCCGTTGATCAAGACGATCATGACCCGGTGTATCCATTGCACGCGTTGTGTGCGTTTTTCGACAGAGATCGCCGGCGTCGAGGATATGGGACTGATCAATCGCGGCGAAAATGCGGAGATAACCACTCTTGAGCACGCCGTTGCTTCTGAATTATCGGGTAATTTAATCGATTTATGCCCTGTGGGTGCTTTGACCTCAAAGCCTTACGCCTTCGTCGCCCGGCCATGGGAGTTGACCAAGACCGAATCGATAGATGTTATGGATGCGGTCGGCAGCAACATTCGAGTCGATGCACGAGGCAATGAAGTGCTGCGCGTGTTACCGCGCCTTCATGAAGGCATAAACGAGGAATGGATTTCCGATAAAACGCGCTTTGCCTGTGATGGCTTAAGCCGCCAGCGGTTAGACCAGCCATACATCCGTAATGCGGATGGGAATCTTGAACCAGCCACTTGGCAAACCGCCCTGGCGTTGACAGCAGCAAAGCTAAAATCGGCAGGCGGTAAATCCGCCGCAATCATCGGTGATCAAGCTTGTGTCGAATCTATGTTCGCTCTCAAGCAATTGATGGACGGCATTGGGTCCGGAAATATCGATTGTCGCCAAGACGGTGCGGCCATGGATGCGGGTGTAGCGGCGAGCTATCGCTTTAATACGACGATTGCCGGAATCGAAGAAGCCGACGCTTGTCTTATCATTGGCTCTGATCCTCGGGTGGAAGCGCCGGTATTGAATGCGCGTCTTCGGAAGCGTTATTTGATGGGTGGCTTTAAGATTGGTGTTGTCGGACGACAACGCGATCTCACCTATAAGTACGACTATCTTGGTGCGGGCGGCGATACTTTGAAGCAAATTGCCGACGGTTCGCATCCCTTTGCGGAAATTTTGCGGAATTCCGAACGCCCGATGTTGATCCTTGGTACCGGTGCGTTGTCTCGGACTGATGGTAGTGCAGTTCTTGCGGCGGCTCGAAAAATTGCCTCGGACACTGGTATGGTTGCAGACGGATGGAACGGTTTCAACGTTCTCCAAACAGCCGCCTCCCGCGTGGGCGGTATGATGCTCGGATGTGTACCTTCCGCTGATGGACGGGGGACTAAAGAAATACTCGCGGGCGCTCAGAGTGGCGATATATCCGTTGTCTATCTGCTCGGCGCTGACGAAATCGATACATCCGCACTTGGGCAAGCCTTTGTGATTTATCAGGGACACCACGGTGATGTTGGCGCACACCGCGCAGATGTAATCCTGCCGGGGGCGGCTTATACCGAAAAGAACGCGATTTACGTAAACACCGAAGGCCGGGTGCAACTCGGTGAACGCGCAGCATTTCCGCCCGGCGAGGCTCGGGAAGATTGGGCGATTATTCGCGCTCTGTCTGGTGAGATGGGTAGTGTCCTGTCGTATGATACTCAAGCGGCTCTTCGCGAGAAGATGCAAGCGACGCATCCCGCATTTTTGGCTTTAGACATGGTCGAAGCAGCCGAATGGGGCGAATTCGGCGACGCGGGAGAGATCGATGATGCGCCATTTGAAAGCGCTGTCGGTAGTTTCTATATGACAGATCCTATTAGCAGGGCGTCCGAGACGATGGCGAAGTGCGTGGACGAAATTCTCGGCACAGCGGAGGCGACGGGGACCGATGGCTGAACTCTGGGACGGCTATATCTGGCCGACACTCTGGATCGTGCTCGGTATCGTGGCGATTGTGGTGCCCGTTCTTTTGAGCGTCGCTTATCTGACTCTTGCCGAGCGTAAAGTCATTGGTTGGATGCAATACAGAAAAGGCCCGAATGTCGTCGGCCCCTTCGGTTTGCTGCAGCCATTGGCGGACGGTGCGAAGCTATTTCTGAAAGAAACAATCGTGCCGTCGGTGGCGAACAGGGTAATGTTTATCCTCGCACCGATGATTACGTTTATTCTAAGTTTAATCGCATGGGCCGTGATTCCATTCGACTCGAACCTGGTTGTGGCGGACATTAACGTCGGTGTTTTGTATTTATTTGCGATATCGTCGCTTGGTGTCTACGGGATCATCATGGCGGGATGGGCGTCCAATTCGAAATATGCCTTTTACGGGGCTCTTCGGTCCGCGGCCCAAATGGTCTCTTATGAAGTATCCATTGGCTTCGTTATTGTGTCGGTTCTATTGGCAGTAGGCTCATTGAACCTGTCGACGATTGTCGAATCGCAGTCCGGCGGGATCATGAACTGGCATTTTTTCGGAATTCTCTTTCCGATGTTTATTGTCTTCATCATTTCTGCCTTGGCCGAAACCAATCGGGCGCCTTTTGACCTTCCGGAAGCGGAAGCGGAGTTAGTTTCCGGGTATAACGTCGAATATTCCGCGATGACCTTCGCCATGTTCTTTCTCGGCGAATACGCGAATATGATACTGATGAGTGGTATGACCGCAATCCTCTTCCTCGGCGGTTGGATGGCACCATTTGATTTCGCGCCATTCACTTGGATCCCTGGACCGATTTGGTTTGCCTTAAAAATCGGCGCTATCTTGTTCATCTTTTTGTGGGTTCGCGCGACATTTCCGCGCTATCGCTACGACCAATTGATGCGGCTTGGATGGAAAATATTCTTACCATTGTCATTGTTTTGGGTGGTGTTTACCGCCGGTTTCTTGCTTGTGTTTGACATGGTTCCCCCGACAGGTGGCGCATGACTAATCGCCCCGCAGTGTTAGAGAAAGAGTAGGCCTATGGCGTTTATCGATAGAACGGCCCGCGCGTTTCTTCTGGCCGAACTTGTCCAAGGGATGTCCTTGACCCTGCGGGCAATGTTCAAGCCGAAACACACGATAAATTATCCTTACGAAAAAGGGCCGCTTTCGCCGCGATTTCGTGGCGAGCATGTCTTGCGTCGCTATCCGAACGGTGAAGAGCGTTGCATTGCCTGTAAGCTTTGTGAAGCTGTGTGTCCGGCTTTGGCAATTACCATTGAAGCGGAACCTCGTGAAGATGGTAGTCGGCGGACGACTCGCTACGACATCGACATGACCAAGTGCATTTATTGCGGCTTCTGCCAGGAAGCATGTCCGGTCGATGCCATCGTTGAGGGACCGAACTTCGAGTACGCGACCGAAACGCGGGAAGAATTGTTCTATAACAAAGAAAAATTACTCGATAACGGTGATCGTTGGGAGCATGAAGTCGCAGCCAATCTTGAATTGGATGCACCGTATCGTTAGAGAGATTGCGCGTTGCGAACCGGCGCAGCGCAGAATCATGTTTTGGGTGGACCTGGAGAGGGAAGGTAAATGATCGTACAGGGATTGGCGTTCTATCTCTTTGCGTTCGTCGCAATCGCGTCGGGCGTAATGGTGATTTCCGCCCGCAATCCGGTGCACTCCGTGCTTTTCCTCATTCTCGCATTTTTCAATGCTGCGGGACTGTTCGTGTTGATGGGGGCCGAATTTCTCGCGATGATTCTGGTGGTCGTTTATGTCGGCGCTGTGGCGGTGTTGTTCTTGTTCGTCGTTATGATGCTAGACATTAATTTCGCCGAGCTCCGGCAAGGGTTCCTGCAATACATGCCGATCGGCGGCTTGATCGGCATCATTTTGCTCGCCGAGTTAATACTAATCCTCGGCAGTTGGATTGCAGCACCTGGTACAACGGGTGTTGCGTCTTCGCCAATTCCACCGTCGGCGGAGGTAAGCAACACCTTGGCGCTCGGGCGGTTGATCTACACAAAGTATATATATTTCTTCCAAGCTGCCGGACTGATTTTGCTGGTCGCTATGGTCGGGGCCATCGTGCTGACCTTGCGTCAACGACCCGGTGTGCGGAAGCAACGCATCTCCGATCAATTGGCGCGTCGCCGCGAAGATGCCGTAGAACTTGTTAAGGTAAAATCGGGGAGCGGCATCTGATGCTTGAAATCGGCCTCGGCCACTATCTGACGGTTGCCGCAATTCTGTTTACGCTGGGCTTATTCGGCGTGTTCCTGAACCGGAAAAACGTGATCATCATTTTGATGTCGATTGAGCTGATGCTCCTCGCCGTCAATATCAACATGGTCGCTTTTTCCACGCAATTACAGGATCTTGTAGGCCAGGTCTTCGCGATGTTCGTGTTGACTGTCGCCGCCGCGGAAGCGGCCATCGGGCTAGCGATCCTCGTGACGTATTATCGAAACCGCGGGTCCATCGCGGTCGAAGACGTCAATTTGATGAAGGGCTGATTGGGGATGGAAGTCGCTATCGTATTTCTGCCGCTGATCGGCGCTATAATCGCCGGCTTTTTTGGGCGTATCATCGGCGATAAGGGCTCGTCTATCCTGACCTCAAGTCTTTTGACCCTGTCGGGCGTTTTCTCGTGGATGCTGTTCTTTGACATTATCTATGGGGCCGGGCCGCGCTCAGTCGAGCTTTTCACTTGGATCGACGTCGGTGATTTTGAGTTTTCTTGGGCTCTGAAGATGGATCAGTTGACGGCGGTGATGTTGGTCGTCGTGACGACCGTCTCTTCCGTCGTCCATTGGTATTCCATCGGCTATATGCATCACGATACGGGTATTCCCAGATTCTTCTCGTATCTCAGCCTGTTCACGTTCTTCATGCTGATGCTGGTGACATCCGATAATCTCGTCCAACTGTTCTTTGGTTGGGAAGGGGTGGGACTGGCCTCATATCTGCTGATTGGGTTCTGGTACAACAAGCCGTCGGCGAATGCGGCCGCCATTAAAGCATTCTTGGTCAATCGTGTTGGTGATTTCGGTTTTGCCCTTGGTATCTTCGGCACATTTGTTCTTTTCGACACGGTCAATTTAGACACGATATTTGCTGCTGTACCTGGTCAAGCGAACGCCAGCCTGGTCTTCTTGAGTTGGGATTTTCACGCGATTACAGTGATTTGCCTGCTGCTCTTCATGGGGGCGATGGGCAAGTCGGCGCAACTGGGCCTGCATACTTGGCTGCCGGACGCGATGGAGGGCCCGACACCGGTCTCGGCCCTTATCCATGCGGCGACGATGGTGACAGCTGGTGTCTTTATGGTCTGCCGCTTGTCACCAATGTTCGAATACTCAGAGACGGCGTTGATGGTCGTTACCGTGGTTGGCGCCTCGACTGCGTTCTTCGCGGCAACCGTCGGATTGACGCAAAACGACATTAAGCGGGTGATCGCCTATTCGACGTGCTCGCAGCTTGGCTACATGTTCTTCGCCGCCGGCGTCTCGGCCTATGGCGCCGCGATGTTCCACCTTTTCACACATGCCTTCTTCAAAGCCTTGTTGTTCTTAGGCTCGGGCTGCGTCATTCACGCCATGTCCGACGAACAAGATATGCGTAAGATGGGCGGTATCTGGAAGCATATTCCGGTCACTTACACCTATATGTGGATAGGTAGTTTGGCGCTTGCAGGAGTCGGCATACCGGGCGTTTTTGGTTTTGCTGGATTCTATTCAAAGGACGTCATTCTCGAATCATCTTGGGCTGCAAATAGCGGCGTTGGTTATTACGCATTCTGGCTTGGTATTGCCGCTGCGTTCATGACGGCCTTCTATTCCTGGCGACTGTTGTTCATGACATTTCATGGTAAAACGCGGGCGGACGAACGGGTATTTGCCCATGTTCATGAATCCCCGAAAATCATGACGGTGCCCCTCGCGGTTCTTGCAATTGGCGCAATTGTCGCCGGTTTTGTTGGACACGATGCCTTTATCGGCAACGGATACGGTGCCTTCTGGGGTGAGTCGTTGAAAGTTCTGCCGACACATACAGCCCTCGCGGAAGCCCATAACGTGCCGCTGTTAATAAAGCTCTTGCCGCTCTTTATGGGAGCCGGCGGTATTTGGCTCGCCTATCGGATGTACATCCAAAATCCCGGTATGGCGGACCGGTGGATGAACTATCACAAAGAGCTTTATGCGTTCAGCTTGAACAAATGGTATTTCGACGAATTATACGATCGCATTTTCGTCCGGCCTGCATTCTGGTTGGGTAACCTGTTTTGGAAGAGGGGCGATGGCGCGATCATTGACGGCTTTGGGCCGGATGGGATCGCGGCGGTTACGCGTCGCGTGGCGTCGCGCATGAGTTGGCTGCAGAGCGGCTACGTTTATCACTATGCTTTCGCCATGATGATCGGTGTTGTTTTGCTGGTCACCTGGTATTTGGCCGTCGAAACGGCGGGGTAGGAACGATGGCCAGCGATATGCCGATCCTTAGTATAGTAACCTTCTTACCGCTTGTCGGCGCACTGCTGATCTTGTTGCTGGTGCGCGGCAATGTGGAAGAGACTGCCAATAACGCCCGTTGGAGTGCCCTTTGGACCTCGTTGATCAATTTAGTGATCTCGATCTTCATTTGGACCGGCTTCGATAATTCAACGCATGCCTTCCAATTCGTCGAGAAGACACAATGGATGCCGGCGTTCAATATCAACTATCACATGGGCGTCGACGGTATTTCTGTCTTCTTTGTGTTGTTGTCCACGTTGCTGACGCCGATCTGTATTCTGGCGAGCTGGAACGCCATTCAGGAGAAAGTGAAAGAGTACATGATCGCCTTCCTCGTCCTTGAGACGATGATGGTGGGCATGTTCTGTGCGCTGGACTTTGTGGTCTTTTACATCTTCTTCGAAGCTGTTCTGATCCCGATGTTCCTGATCATTGGTGTCTGGGGTGGAGCGCGTCGGGTCTATGCGGCCTTTAAGTTCTTCCTATACACGCTGCTCGGCTCCGTCTTGATGCTTTTGGCCATTATGGTCGCTTATTTCCAAGCGGGTACGACCGATATTCCAACGCTAATGGCATTCAATTTCCCAATCGAGCTGCAATATTGGATGTGGCTTGCGTTCTTTGCCTCATTTGCCGTCAAAGTGCCTATGTGGCCCGTCCATACGTGGTTGCCGGATGCTCACGTCGAGGCACCTACTGCTGGCTCGGTGATCTTGGCGGGCGTTTTGCTGAAGATGGGCGGATACGGATTCTTGCGCTTCTCCTTGCCGATGCTGCCGGAGGCATCCGAATTCTTCACGCCTTTGATTTACGGCCTCAGCGTCATCGCGGTGATCTATACGTCGCTTGTTGCGCTGGCGCAGGAAGACATGAAGAAACTTATCGCGTATTCATCGATCGCTCATATGGCGTTTGTTACGGTCGGAATCTTTGCGGGTAACGAACAAGCTGTAGCCGGTTCGATTCTCCAAATGCTGAGCCACGGTTTAGTCTCGGCCGCGTTGTTCCTATGTGTCGGCGTTGTCTACGACCGTATACATTCGCGCGAGATCAACACATATGGCGGCTTGGTTCATCGGATGCCGCTCTACGCTTTCGTCTTTTTGTTCTTTGCTTTGGCATCGGTTGGGCTCCCGGGAACCAGCGGGTTCGTCGGCGAAATTCTGATCCTTGTGGGGGCGTTTAAGGCCAATACATGGGTCGCGGCGCTGATTGCAATTGGTATGGTCCTTGGCGCGGCATATATGCTGTATCTCTATAGGAGGGTGATCTTTGGTGAATTGACAAAAGATCATTTGATGAAAATTCTCGACCTCGACCGTCGAGAGATCATAATTTTCGCGCCGCTTATCGTACTCGTATTGTGGATGGGAATTTATCCTGCTTCGTTCTTGGATGTGATGGATGCGTCGGTTGTGAATTTAGTGAAGGATTATAACGCGGCCCTTGCGGCGGCCGCGGAAAGTTCAGTAACGACGGCGTTGAAGTAGGGAAACTAAAGATGACCGATATGCCCAACTTCTACCCAGCTCTCCCCGAAATCTTTCTTGCGTGTTCGGCGATGGCCTACATGATGGTAGGTGTTTTCGTTAACGAGAAAAAAGCCCTTTCAGTCGTTCATGTTCTGTCGCTTGCGTCATTGATCATTGTCGGCATCCTGCTGGTCTCGATGCGTGGTAAGCCGATGAGTGGTTTCAATGGCCAATTCGTCAGTGATGACTTCGCCATTTATATGAAGTTGCTGGTACTTCTTGGCTCGTTCGTGACCTTGCTCATGAGTCAAAGCTACCTGAAGCGTGAAAACATGGCGCGGTTCGAGTATCCGGTCCTCGTTTTATTCGCGACTGTCGGCATGATGATGATGGTCTCGGCGAACGACCTCATCGCGCTCTATTTGGGCTTGGAACTGCAAAGCCTCTCGCTTTACGTCCTGGCGGCATTTAAACGCGATACCACGCGTTCTTCGGAAGCCGGATTGAAGTATTTCGTTCTGGGTGCGTTGTCCTCCTGTATGCTGCTGTACGGCTGCTCGATGATTTACGGCTTTACGGGCACCACGGCGTTTGACGACCTCGCGAAGGTGCTCAGCGGCTCTGAGAGTGCCTCAATCGGCCTCATCGTCGGCATCGTGTTCTTGATCGCGGGGCTTGCATTTAAAGTCTCCGCCGTGCCGTTCCATATGTGGACACCCGATGTCTATGAAGGCGCACCGACACCAGTGACGGCGTTCTTTGCGCTGGCGCCTAAGATTGCGGCTATCTCGCTCTTCGTGCGTGTGATGATCGATCCTTTCGGCGATCTATTGTCGGAGTGGCGACAAATTATCGTCTTCATCTCGATCGGGTCGATGGTCCTTGGTTCCTTCGCAGCAATTGCTCAGACGAATATCAAGCGTCTGATGGCGTATAGCTCTATTGGTCATATGGGATATGCACTGATCGGGCTGGCTGCGGGTGGCACGAATGGCGTGCAAGCGATCATCCTCTATATGACGATATACTTGGCGATGAATGCGGGAACCTTTGCCTGCATTCTCTGCATGTGCCGTAAGGGTGAAATGGTGGAGGAAATCTCCGATTTCGCGGGTCTTAGTAAATCGAATCCGATGTTGGCGGCAGCGTTATTAGTTTTCTTGTTCTCGATGGCGGGAATTCCACCGCTCGCTGGATTTTTCGGCAAGCTATATATCTTCCTCGCAGCCATTGAAGCGCAAATGTACACGTTAGCGATCATTGGTGTTGTGGCGAGCGTCGTCGGCGCCTTCTACTATTTGCGTATTGTAAAGATCATGTACTTCGATGAGGCCGTGGAACCCTTTGATATGCCCCTGGGTAAGAGCCTTGGCGGGGTCATCACGATCACGAGCATCATCACATTGCTGTTTTTCTTTTTCCTGTCGCCGGTCCTTGATGGGGCGGCGACAGCGGCGGCGGCACTGACCGCCGGATAAGGCGGCTGTGCGCCGGAAACGGTGCAATTAAATTGCCATTCGAAATTCACGAACGCGATAAGGTTGCGTCAACCAATGATGTCGCCCGAACGCTTGCGGGAGATGGCGCGCCAGGGTTTAGCGCGGTATGGGCAAAGGCCCAGTCGTCGGGGCGGGGACGCCGTGGCCGCGAATGGTCCTCTCCTGAGGGGAATCTCTATCTCTCGCTCTTGTTACGGCCGGAATGCTCCATTGCGTCGGCAGCGCAGCTCTCTCTTGTCGCGGCTCTTGGTTTGGGCGATGCCCTGTCTGAATTCGTGGACACATCGCGAGTTCGGAACAAATGGCCAAATGACGTACAATTGGATGGGAAGAAAGTCTCGGGTCTGCTTTTAGAATCTTCTGGAGGTAACACCGAGGTGGTTGAATGGGTGATTGTCGGTTGCGGTGTTAATGTTGCCGTCCATCCGGATATACCCGATTATCCGACTACTTCTCTTAATGAAGTTGCCGAACAGAACGTGGATGTCGAAGTGCTGCTCAACGCGTTCTTGCGATGCTTTGAGGTCAGATACGATGCTTGGCGCGAGAATGGTACGGCGGCCATAAGGGATTGTTGGCTTGAACGAGCGGTCGGTCTCGGGCAAGAAATCACCGTCCGTCTGCCGACCAAGGAAATTCACGGTGTGTTCGAAGGATTGGATGCCTCTGGCGCCCTGATTTTGGCGCGGACAGACGGAGCGCGTGAATTGATCACGGCCGGTGAAATTTTCGCCGAACATTAGGGTAGAGCTATGCTGCTTGTCGTTGACTCCGGGAATACCAATACGGTGTTCGCCGTTTATGAAGAGGAGGAGTGTCGCGGTGTTTGGCGTTGCGGCAGCAATCCCCGTCGCACGGCAGATGAATATGCGGTGTGGCTCATTGACCTGATGGCGCTCGAAAACTTGAACCGTGATGTGATCACCGATGCTATTGTCAGTAGCGTCGTTCCCGAAGGTAACTTTAACCTGACGACCCTTTGCCAGCGATATTTCAAATGCGACCCAATGTTCATTGGGGAAGAGAATTGCGATCTTGGCATTAAAGCTCTCATCGATCGGCCGGATCAGGTGGGTGCCGACCGTCTGGTCAATACAGTGGCGGTGCACGGGCGCTACGATGGAGATTTGATCGTCGTTGATTTCGGCACAGCGACGACATTTGATGTCGTCGACAAGGGCGGCAATTACTGCGGCGGGGTTATATGCCCCGGAATTAATCTCTCTCTCGATGCGCTCTACATGGCGGCGGCGCAACTACCGCGCGTCGATATAAAGGCGACGACCAGCATTATCGGCAAGGCGACAATTCCGGCGATGCAGTCCGGTATCTTTTGGGGGTATATCGGCATGATCGAAGGCCTGGTCGATCGCATTCGTAAGGAATATGGAGCTGAAATGACTGTCGTTGCCACTGGCGGATTAGCCCCTCTTTTTGCGGAAGCGACTGACGTCATCGATCACGTTTATCCGGATATGACGCTGCGAGGACTGGTCGAAGTACATAAGCGTAATCAACCGCAATGAGCGACTATCTCAACAGCGGCACTCCGGGTGCCGACGAATTATTATTCTTACCGTTGGGGGGCGCCGGCGAGATCGGCATGAACCTCAACCTCTATGGCCATGCAGGAAAATGGCTCATGGTGGATTTTGGTATCACTTTCGGTGACGATACCACACCGGGCGTCGATATTATCACGCCTGACCCCACTTTCATCGCCGAACGAAAAGATCAATTGGCCGGACTGATACTTACGCATGCCCATGAAGATCACTTGGGTGCGGTTCCTTATCTTTGGCCGCGGATCGAATGTCCGATTTACGCGACGGCGTTTACCGCGAGCGTGTTGCGACGAAAATTATCCGAGACGAGCTTTGGCGACCGTGTGGAGATCAATGTCATTCCATTGTCGGGTCGGTTTTCAGTCGGTCCATTTGAATTGGAACTCATCACGCTGACCCATTCGATACCGGAACCGAACGCGGTGGTATTGCGAACGGCAGTTGGATCGGTGATGCATACTGGCGATTGGAAGATTGATCCAGACCCGGTGGTCGGGCTGACGACAGACGAACAGCGCTTGATTGAAGTCGGCGAGGAAGGTGTCCTCGCGATGGTGTGTGATTCGACCAATGTGTTCGTCCCGGGGACGTCCGGTTCGGAAGGCGATGTGCGCGAAAACCTCGAAGCCCTCGTAGCCAAGTGTGAACGCCGCGTGGTGGTTGCCTGTTTTGCCTCCAATGTAGCGCGGTTGGAAACCATCGCTCGTGTCGGTGAAGCGACCGACCGCAGCGTCGCACTTGTTGGACGTTCGCTTTGGCGAATTTACGAAGCTGCGAAGGAGAACGGATATCTTACCGATATTCCGCCCTTCATCACCGAGAAGGATGTCGGCTATATGCCGCCAGACCGCGTCTTGATGATCTGCACAGGCAGTCAGGGAGAGCCCAGAGCCGCATTGCCGCGTATTGCGGGTGGTGAGCATCGGGATGTCGCCTTGGAGACGGGAGATACCGTTATCTTTTCGAGCCGCGTCATTCCCGGGAATGAAATGGCCATCGGTCGTTTGCACAATCGTTTGATATCTAAAGGGATAGAGGTAATCACGGCATCGGATGCTGCTATCCATGTCTCTGGGCATCCGGCGCGCGATGAACTTGTTCAGATGTACAATTGGATTCGGCCGCAGATCGCTGTACCGGTGCATGGAGAGGCCCGGCATATGATCGCCCACGCGAAGCTTGCACGTGATTGCCAGGTGCCACAGCCTATCGTCACGCAAAACGGCTCCATGGTGCGGTTAGCGCCCGGTCGAGCCGAGATTATCGACGAGGTGTTCTCCGACCGCCTGGCCATAGACGGCAATCGTCTCGTCCCCATGGATAGCCAGGCGATTAAGGCGCGCCGTCGAATGACCCATCACGGCACCGCCGTTGCAACGGTCGTCATAGATGAGCATGGCGATTTGATTCGCGATCCGGTCGTTACGGTGAACGGTGTGTACGATGAAGATGATGACGACGAAGTGGAATGTGAAGTCGTCGATGCGGTCATCGCGACGATCGAAGATATGCGGGCTAAACAAAGACGGGATGATGAGTTCGTGAGTGAAATGTCGCGGCGAGCAGTGCGACGTTGCATTCGCGCGCTCTGTGGTAAGAACCCGCATACTGAAATTCATCTAATTAGAGTTTGAAAGAGGGCGTCAAGATGATTGGTCGATTAAATCATGTAGCGATCGTGGTACCGGATTTGGAAGCCGCGTCAGTTTGCTACAAACGAACGCTTGGGGCGACAATATCTGCTCCTCTTGATTTGCCTAGCCATGGTGTCAGGACAATCTTCGTCGAACTCCCCAACACCAAAATCGAATTACTCCATCCGCTCGGCGAGGATTCGCCCATAGCCAAATTCCTGGAAAAAAACCCGGGGGGCGGCATGCATCATATTTGTTATGAAGTCGATGATATCTATGTGGCCCGTGACAAACTGGAAGGTGATGGCATGCGCGTGCTCGGCGACGGTGAGCCGAGCATTGGAGCGCATGACAAACCGGTTTTGTTCCTGCACCCGAAAGATTTCTCTGGCACCTTGATCGAACTCGAGCAGGCGTAAAGGATATTAACGCGATGGGCTGGATATCAGGCACCCTTGTATACATCATCACATGGTGGCTCGTATTTTTTTGTGTACTTCCATGGGGCAATCGACCCTTCGAAGACCCCGAAATCGGGCACGCGACCAGTGCCCCGGTCAACCCTCGCCTGTGGATGAAGGCGGCGGTAACGTCTGGAATAGCCGCGGTCATTTTTGCGATGATTTGGTTTATCGCAGATGCCGGATTGATTAATTTTAGGGCCAACTAAATCTCTATTTCTATCCCAGTGAGAATTTCTTAGAAAAAGGAATTGCGAATATGCCAACGGCCGCGAAGGTTCTGCTCGATACCCTTGTCGCACATAATATTGATCGTGCGTTCTGCGTTCCAGGTGAGAGTTATCTCTCTGTGATGGATGAGCTGCATGGCGATCCGGTATTGGACCTCGTCACCTGTCGTCATGAGGGTGGAGCCGCCTGGATGGCGTTGGCGGACGCCAAATTGACGGGACGGGCAGGGGTCGTGTTCGCTAGCCGCGGGCCCGGAGCGACGAACGCTTCGATTGCCGCGCATTCCGCGGAACAAGGCTCTTTTCCCTTGGTCCTGATGCTAGGACAAGTCAGCACCGGTAAAATCGGTAAGCACGCTACTCAAGAAATCAATTACAGCAAAACCTTTTCCGACATGGCGAAATCAGTCGAAGAAGTCGATGTGCCAGACCGGATTGGCGAAATCGTTGCCCGTGCCATTCGAATCGCGGAAAGCGGAACGCCGGGCCCTGTTGTTGTCTCCTTGCCAACTGATGTACTGGCGGCGGCATCAAAGTCGAAAATTGTGGCACGTCGGAAGGCTGCCACCGTGCGTCCAAATGGCAGCGATACCGCATATGTCGCGGAGCAAATTGCCAAGGCTAAACGCCCGGTTATGATCGTTGGTGGACGGCTTGATTCAACGGAAGGGAGACGGGCGCTGCTTGCTGCCAGTGAAGCGTGGGGCATTCCTGTCCTACCGACGTATGTACACCAGGACGTCTTCCCCAACGATCATCCGAACTATGGTGGAGAGCTGGGTATTCGCCCCCCTAAAGGTGTTATGGAAACGGCGATGAATGCGGATCTCATAATTGCTGTTGGCACTAAAATGGGGAGCGGAATGGCGACTATGGGTGACCGCATTCCGACGTCCGATCAACGGGTGATCCACGTATATCCAGACGAAGGTGCCATCGGCCGAAGTTTTGATATCGATCTTGGTATCGTTTCAAATGCGGGGGCGTTTTTGGAAGCGTTGAACGAACAAAATGCCCCCGCATTAACTTCGGAGCGGCATGCTTGGTTGGCTAGCGCGCATAAGGGCTATACCGACTTCTCCGAAGCGCCATTACGTAATTCTGAAGATGGATTGGAATTCGGTCACGTGATTGAGGCGATGAAAACGCATGTCCCGGATGATGCGGTGGTCACTGTGGATGCGGGTAGCTTTTCGAGTTGGTTGCATCACAAGTATCCCTTTAAGTCGACACAGAACCTTCTCGGTTCCGAATGTGGGGCAATGGGAATGAGTATTCCGGCGGGCGTGGCCGCCGCAATCCGACATCCGGAGCGCCGAGTGGTCGCGGTCGTGGGTGACGGTGGCGCCTTGATGTCGGCCTATGAGCTGGCGACGGCCATGGCGAGTTGTGTGAAAAATCTTTGTATCGTGATTTCCAATAACAACGCTTACGGCACGATCCGCTTCCATCAGGAGACACATTATCCTGGGCGACCGCATGCGACCGACCTAGTGAATCCCGATTTTGCGGTTCTAGCGCAAGCCTTTGGTGCCAAAGGCTTGGTGATCGAAACACCGGATCAAGCGGATGCAGTCATGCGAGAAGCGATGAGTGCGGATGTGCCGGTTATCGTCGAAGCACGAACCAGCTTGGAGAACGTGGACGCTAAGAACACGATTTCCGAATTGCGCGCTGTATAGCTCTAAATGGCGAATAATTATAAGGGATGACCGGGCATCGTTCTATAAAGATTGTGAATTCCGGTGTACACTTAATGAGCCTTAGCTATCTGCCTGGGCCCCACCAGGATCAATGTCCCATCCATTCTGAAATTTGGTGTGCTTCTTTGCTTTGGTGCTAGGATACCGTCAGGTTCTGGCAAGCTGAATAGGGTAAAAAAAAGAGGCAAGAACCAAGTTCTCACCTTTTTAATTTAAAGATTCTGCTCGCAACCTGAGATTTTTGATCTTCTTAAATGACATCCCCCTAGGACTTGCAAGCACCCTCCCCAGACTCGGGCCGTAATGTTTTTAATAACTTTCTTTATTAAACGATGAGTGTAGGCGAACTCCTTTTCGACGTCACGCACTTTTCGAACAAAGTTCGAACAAATTTACCAATATTGTCAAATGTCTAAAGAAAGGCGAATTTCGACACGAACGCGCCCGCAAGAATTAAAATTGTGGGCGTTGCTTCGCTCTAGCGCCCGCTCAGTACTTTGACCGTGGCATAGGTAATAAACCAATGCCGATCCTGGTCGCGATCGAGAAGGTTAGCGGCATCGCCAAGGCGGTAACAACCGCTGGAACATAATCATTTACATCGTCCCAGTTTATTTCCGAGAGGCTGCGCGCCATCATACAGACAACAAATAGGAGAGCCGGTACTGTTGCGTATGCTGGGACGCTCCCCGCTAACAGTGTGAAGTAGAGGCAACCGAGAGACAAAACTGCGACGACGAAGGCTGTGAGACTGGTTCGCCCGCCTGCTCTAATGCCGGGGGCACCCTCGATATAGCTTGTCGTTGTCGATCTGCCGAGCGCCGCGCACGCAACGGTTGCCAAACTTTCTGCGAGTAAGGCGGAGCGTAGACGCGGCAACCGCCCGTGCTCGTCAAGGAGCCCGGCTCGGTGTGCGACACCGGTTAAACTGCCTGCGGTGTCGAACAAGTCGACGAACAGAAATACGAAGACTTAAGGATATCAGACCGAGTTCAAATGCCGCCGTGATATCCAGTTGCATGAATGTTGGCGACAAGCTCGGCGGTGCGGAGACGATTCCGCTATACGTGCTGAGATCAATGAACGTTGAAAGAATGGTCGCCGTAATAATGGAAATCAGGATGGCGCCCAGAACACGAAGGCGATCCATTGCGACCATCGCGAAGAAACCGAGGGCCGCGAAAAGTGCGGAAGGGGTGCCCAAATTACTAAGCTGCACTAACATGGCGGGACTATCGACGACAATTCCTGCATTGCGTGGGGCAATGATGGCGAGAAACATGCCGATCCCAGCCGGATATCGCCATTTTTTATGCACTGGGAATGGCATTTACGATCCATTCGCGAACGGGTAGCACGCTCAACACTAGAAAGATCAGTCCGGAAAGAAAGACCACGCCGAGGGCGGTTTACCACGATTGTCTTAATTGACCGACAACTGTGTATGTAAAGAAGGCATTGAGTCCCATGTCGGGGGCCAGGGCTATTGGATAGTTCGCGAGCAATCCCATGAGCAAGCAAGCGATCGCGGCGGCAAGGCATGTCGCGACAAATGCGGCATCTCGATC
The DNA here is from genome assembly GCA_049601975.1 of Alphaproteobacteria bacterium. Taxonomy (GTDB): domain Bacteria; phylum Pseudomonadota; class Alphaproteobacteria; order UBA8366; family UBA8366; genus UBA6544. The sequence continues at coordinate 30,028 of JBMYRC010000002.1, forward strand.
TACACCGGCATCCGATAAAATGGCCGGGTTTAGGAAGACGATATAAGCCATAGTGAGAAACGTTGTGACACCGGCAAGTACTTCTTGGCTCAGCGTCGTGTCGTATTGGTATAGTTCAAAGTAACGCTCCAGTCCCCGCATGAAGATTCTCCCGACAGCAGTTGTTGGGAATTGGTAAAGGTTTTTGTTAAACTTAGGACCATGAAGAGCAAATTCACAGTGACACTCGGCCTCACGATAATTGTCGCCGCCGGCTTTGCGCAGGCGGCTGATACAAAAGCAAAAATCTCCGGGCGCGATTGCAAACGACTGATACAACATCAGGCGAGCGCGGACGTTAATTATAAGCCGGGTGTTGATGTTCGCGGTCGACGGGTTGCCGGCGCGGACGTGGCGGGCGGCATGAAGTTGAAGCTACCGAAAACTGTCGAATTCGACATTGCCTTTAATCCGCTGAAAGGAACCTCGGCCACCCGCTTCGGCGAGACCGCTTCCAGTGTTGGAAAAGTAAAATACGACATTTGGAAAAACGCTTTTACCTTCAATGGCGAGCCCATGAACGATAAAGCCATGGCTGAGCTTGCCCGCAAATGCCGCGCCGCCGGCAGATAGCGCATGGTTGGCCCGATTATTAGGGCTATTGATGGACAAGAGACTGCGTCTTTTCTAGATTGAAGCAGCCTTCCGTCACGCACACGTTGCGGGGCTCTTCCAGCGAGGTCCGAAATATTCATGACTACCGATACAAGCAACGCCGTTCGTCTGTCGCAATTTTTCCTACCGACGCTGAAAGAGACGCCGCAAGAAGCGCAGGTCGTCTCTCACCGTTACATGCTGCGGGCGGGTATGGTCCGGCAGGCGAGCGCCGGTATTTATTCGTGGCTACCGCTGGGTTTCCGGGTCTTGAAAAAAATTGAACAGATTGTCCGTGAAGAGCAAAACTTAGCGGGTGCGCACGAAGTCCTGATGCCGACGATTCAGTCCGCCGATCTATGGCGACAGTCGAAGCGCTACGAGGACTACGGAAAGGAAATGCTGCGGATTAAGGATCGTCATGATCGCGACATGCTGTATGGGCCGACCAATGAGGAGCTTATTACCGAGATATTCGCGGCTTCCGTTCGAAGCTATCGTGACCTTCCATTGAACCTCTACCATATTCAGTGGAAGTTCAGGGACGAAGTCCGCCCCCGGTTTGGTGTTATGCGGGGTCGTGAGTTCTACATGAAGGATGCGTACTCATTTGACTTAGATGCCGAGGCCGGGCGCGTCGCCTATAATAAAATGTTTGTCGCGTATTTGCGGACATATGCACGCATGGGATTGAAAGCTATCCCAATGCGAGCAGAGACTGGTCCTATTGGTGGCGATATGAGCCATGAATTCATCATTATGGCGGAGACCGGCGAGAGTGAAGTGTTTTGCCATCAAGAATTGCTCGACTACGACATTCTGGATGAAGACATCAACTTCAGCTCCGCAGAGCAAATCCAAGGATTCGTAGACCGGTGGACAGGGCAATACGCGGCAACGGACGAGATGCACGATAGCGCCCGGTTTGAGGCCGAGGTACCGGAGGACAAACGCGTCAGCGCACGCGGAATTGAGGTCGGCCATATTTTCTTCTTCGGCGATAAATATTCAATCCCCTTCGGTGCAGTGGTGACCAACAGTGAAGGTAAAGAGGTTCCAGTGCAGATGGGATCTTATGGGGTGGGGGTCTCACGGTTAGTTGGCGGCGTGATCGAGGCGTGCCACGATGATGACGGTATTGTGTGGCCGGAGTCAGTCGCGCCGTTCAAGGTTGGCTTGATCAACTTGCGCGTCGGTGACGATGCTTGTGACTCGGCATGTGAGGACATCTTCGCAAAATTGAACGCTGCGGGTACCGAGGTTCTCTATGACGACCGGGACGAGCGCGCCGGAGTGAAGTTCTCCGAGATGGATTTGATCGGTCTGCCCTGGCAATTGATCGTCGGGCCCAGGGGCGTAAAAGCGGGCGTCGTTGAGCTAAAGAACCGTGCGAGCGGCGAGCGTGAAGAGCTCAGTCTGGATGCCGCCCTGAACCGTATCGCTGGTTAAGGGGATGTTCTCCGCGTTTGAAAGATTGATGGCTTTCCGCTATTTGCGGGCAAAGCGCCAAGAAGGCTTCATCTCAGTGGTCGCCTGGTTCTCCTTACTCGGCATCATGCTGGGGGTCGCTACGCTGATCATTGTTATGTCGGTGATGAATGGGTTTCGCGCCGAGTTGTTGGGGCGAATTCTTGGGTTGAACGGGCATTTGGAAGTTTCAGCCGCGCGCGGGACACTGCAGGGCTACGATGATTTAGCAAAAAAGATCCGGGCGATTAAAAGCATTGTAAACGCTGCACCTGTCGTCGAAGGACAAGTATTACTGTCAGCCAATAAGGTGTCTCGCGGTGCAGTCGCACGTGGCATGATGGCTGAAGATATACGCGGTAAGCCATTGTTATTCGAAGGAATTAAGCAAGGAAGCCTTGACGGTTTCGACGCCGGGTCGGGTGTCTTGATCGGCAGCCGAATGGCGCAGAGGTTTCATCTTCGTCTTGGCGATCGATTGACGTTCATTGCACCGCGCGGCACGACGACCGCCTTCGGCACAATGCCGAGAATGAAGGCGTACAATATATCAGGCATCTTCGAAGTCGGGATGTCGGAATACGATTCCAGCTTTGTCTTCATGCCACTTGCAGCGGCGCAATCCTTCTTTCGGCAGAAGAATGGGGTCTCGCATATCGAAGTGTCTGCGGAACATGCGGATAAGATCGATACCGCGCGCAGTAAAATATTCGAGATGGCAGGGCCAACTGTTCGGGTGCGGGATTGGCGACAGGTTAATTCCACTTTCTTCACCGCGCTCAAGGTCGAGCGGAACGTCATGTTCCTTATTCTGACTCTCATCATCCTCGTGGCCGCCTTCAATATCATCTCAAGCCAGGTGATGTTGGTAAACGACAAGGGTAAGGGAATAGCGATCCTCCGTACGATCGGTGCGACGCGAGGGATGGTATTGCGTATCTTTTTCGTCACCGGGGCCAGCGTCGGGATAATCGGGACGGTCGCGGGCAGTATCCTCGGCATTACGTTTTCCTTGAATATCGAAAGCATTCGCCAAGGCGTTCAAAGTCTCGCCGGTGTCGATCTTTTCCAAGCCGAAATCTACTTTCTATCGCAATTACCGGCGAAGGTGGACGCGAACGAGGTGGTCCTGGTGATTGGGATGGCGTTGTTGTTGTCTTTCTTGGCCTCGATATATCCAGCATGGCGAGCGGCTCGCCTCGATCCCGTCGAAGTCCTTCGATATGAGTGACACCGTTCTCGAACTGCAAGGAGTCGACCGGACTTATCACCAAGCGGAAGAACGGTTGGACGTCTTAAAGGGCGTGGATCTGGCGCTTCATAAGGGGGAAATGGTAGCCCTTGTGGGGCCATCGGGGGCGGGTAAATCGACACTTCTGCATGTCGCGGGATTGCTGGAATATCCGGATGCGGGTGACGTATTCTTAGATGGTGCGTCCTGTGCTAAGCTTTCCGATGATGCACGCACTGGTCTGCGGCGCACAAAGATTGGGTTTATCTATCAATTCCATCATTTACTACCGGAATTCTCGGCGTTGGAAAACGTGATGATTCCGCAAATGGTTGAGGGTAGGAGCCGCAGACAAGCGAGGGAATCGGCATCTGCATTGATCGAATCCGTCGGACTTACGACGCGTGCAACTCACCGGCCGGCCAAATTGTCGGGCGGAGAGCAACAACGGGTCGCGATAGCTCGGGCGCTGGCGAATTCCCCAGCCATTCTCTTGGCCGATGAGCCGACGGGCAATCTCGACACTCACACGGCGGATGGCGTGTTTGGATTGCTGGAGACACTCGTTCGCCAGAGCGGACTTGGCGCGCTGGTCGCAACGCATAACCTTGATCTGGCAGATAGAATGGACCGTATCCTGAGGTTGGAGAACGGAACACTTCATGAAGGTGCGGCGGCCGCCTGAGCCAGCAGAAAAAAATGGCAACTTTTACATTCGACCATGTCCACTTGCGTAGCCCCGATCCGGAAGCGACGGCGGCATTTTATGAGAAAATGTTTGGTGCTGAGATTATCCGGACGGAACAGGGTGGAAAGCCGCGCCTCGATATGAACCTGTGTGGCCAGATGTTTTTCATCGCGCCAGTAGCACAAGATTCCGAAGTGGGAGCACCGCCCGCATCTCCCTATCAGGGCTTAGATCATGTCGGTCTGACGGTCGATGGGATAGACAGCGTCGTTGCGGATTTAAAAATCAAAGGCGCCGATTTCACCATGGAGCCAACGACCATTCGACCTGGCGTGCGGATCGCCTTCCTCAGCGGCCCCGAAGGCGTGGCGATCGAAATTGTTGACCGCAACGCTCAATAGACAATCCGAACAACTTCGATCTCTTCGACGCCTGCCGGCGTTCTTAGAACGACGACGTCACCTTCACGGGCTTTGTGCAGCGCGCGGGCAATCGGGGATATCCAACTGACCTGACCTTGGTCTGAGCGAGCCTCGTCAACTCCGACGATGCGGATGGTGTTCTCATCTCCGTCGCTCGTCTCGTACGTTACGGTGGCGCCGAAGAAGATTTGCTCCAGGCCTTTCTGTCGCGCGGGATCGACGATTTCAGTGTTGTCCAATCGCTTCATCAGAAATCTCATCCGACGATCGATCTCACGCAGACGTTTCTTGCCGTAAATATAATCACCGTTCTCGGAACGGTCGCCGTTGCCCGCCGCCCACGAGACGACTTCGACGATCTTTGGCCGCTCTATATTCCGCAGTTCGCGTAATTCCGTGACCAACTGCATGTGGCCTTCGGGGGTCATGTAATTCTTGGAGCCGAGCGGCAGGGAGTCCGGCGCTTCGGGAAGGTCGTCATCCTCGTCGTTTTCGGATTCCTTCGTGAATGCTTTGCTCATCGCACCTATGCCGGTGGCACCGTCAATCCCAACAGTTTATCCGCTAAGTCTAAATCATCCAAATGCGCGCAAGTCGATATCAATTCCTCATACTGTTCCGCTGGAATTGGGACGCCAGGTGTAATTTCGCGCATTCGATCGACGAGGCCATCGAAGTCGAAGATGAATTCCCGGCCCGTCGCCGCTTTTGTGACGCTCCGACCATCTTTCAGGTGAATTGTGACCTGAGGCCCGAATAGCGTGTGACGATGCGAGGGTACAATGGTGACACGGTGCATCAGGTCCAACACTTCCGCAGGGTCTTCCTCACCGAACTTACGTTCGACGCATTTCAATAAGGGGAAAGAACGTCGCACCACGCCCCAGGCCGCATAATAGTGCGGGCTATCCGGGCGCGGTTCGCGGCTGCGCGACGGGAAGGCGGGACTTGGATATTCCGTCTCCAACCAGTTGACGACGGATTCAATACGTTCGACATTCTCGTAAACAATATCGTGCTCCTCGCAAAGAGCCGCCGTCACATCGACATGAGCGATATTGAATCCGGGTGTTGAATAAATGCGATAGAGCGTCTCCAGAAACATCCAATCTTGGCCGAGGTCGGCCGTGATTTTATCGAGGCTCGTTTTATTATCAGCGGTGAAGCTATAGCGCAGAATACCGAGATTGTTGCCGGTATAGGAGTTATAGAAACCGGCTTCCCCTTCCAATATGGTTTCGCCACCGGGTGCCCCATGTTTCGACATAGCGATGGCGAGGAGCGCGTTTCGAACAGCGCCCCCCTCGCGTAAGGCCCGGCCGCCGCTCCGAATCCCTTCGAGATTACCACTCGCTAGGTTGACACATTGCGCGATCGCACCGTGAATGATGTTGGCGTCTAGTTTCATGATCTTTGCCGCCGCGACCGCCGCACCGAAGATGCCGAAGACCGGACCGGAGTGAAAACCGCGCGACATAACGGTTGGTATGAAGTCAGAGGCCATGCGTTCCATGATTTCGTAACCGGCCGCGACTCCGGTTAGGAACTCCTTGCCCGACGCACCGGTCGTCTCCGCCGCGACGAGGGCAGCAGGTAAAATCGCGCAACCGGGATGCGTGAGCATACGGAAGGTATCCCATTTACCTCCGGCGAAGATTGTCTCTGCATTAACGAGGGCCGCTCCTGCCTTGGTTAATCGGGCACCGGTCACAAGGCATGTCGCCGCACCGCCGCCGCCGGCTTCCTCTTCTTGCATCATTGCCAATGCCTGTTGAGCTTCCGGCATTCTGTGGCCGATCAAGGCGGAGGAGAGCGCTTGCAGTGTCACGCCCTTGGCGCGGTCCAACACTTCTGGCGGTAGATCCTCAAACGTTAGTTCTTCGACCCAGGCCGATATCGTCCGGCTCATCGATGCCATGCTTCTCTCCAATCCCGTGAATCTTTGCGCGCCAAGACCGCGGCCCGCCATAAAGCAATATTGTTTGATTGTGGTGTTGGGAAATCCTGCGCCCTTGATTTGGTTCCGAGATCACGAGTCGCGGGCGGCCAAAATTGATTTTGTAAAGATTCCGCGGTGTAACGCTGTATATTGTGTTTCTGTGGTCGCGAACCCGCTATATATTCATGGATATAAACTCAGCCACGACATGACATTATAACGATATGCCCCACGCCGAATTCGTTCATTTACGCACTCATTCCGCTTACTCCTTGTCTGAAGGCGCATTGCGCGTGAAGGATTTGATCGCGCTCTGCCAGCGCCACCGGATGCCGGCTGTTGGTGTCACTGATACCAATAACCTTTTCGGTGCGCTTGAGTTGTCGCTTGGCGCTCGCAGCGCAGGGGTACAACCGATCATCGGTGTACAACTCGGCTTGCGGCGAACGGATGCTGGAAATGGCGGCCGTCATATACACGCCGGGTTTTTACCACCCGATGAATTGGTGCTATTGGCGCAGTCGAAGAAGGGATACGAGAACATCCTTTCGTTGGTTAGTCAGGCTTTTCTCGACTCTGATGCGGGCGAGCCGGCGCAAGTCGATATCGAAGACCTTCCGGGACGGAGCGAAGGGATCATTGCGCTGACGGGCGGCCCAAACGGTCCCGTTGGACGCCTCATCGCGAATGGACAGGGGCCCGCCGCAGAAGAAGTGTTGATGCGCTTGGCTTCGATTTACGAGAACCGGCTTTACGTCGAATTAATGCGACATAATTTGGAAGTAGAGAACCGGATTGAAGGTGATCTCATCGATCTCGCCTATCGTCATAACATACCATTGGTGGCGACCAATCAGGCATTCTTCGCCGACGAAAGCATGTACGAGGCGCATGATGCGCTTTTGTGTATCTCGCAGGGCGTGCCGATATCCAAACAAGATCGCCGCCGCGCCACGCCAGACCATCGTTTTAAGTCTGCGGAAGAAATGCGGGTTCTGTTCGCGGACCTGCCGGAAGCGATCAACAATACGTTAGTGATCGCGCAACGTTGCGCCTTCATGCCGGATACAAGAGCGCCAATTCTACCGGCGTACCCGCAATTAGATGGCAGAACGGAAGAGCAGGCGCTCCGCGATCTGGCGGAAGCAGGACTCGAGGCCCGATTATTAGATCAAGTCTACGGGGACGAGAGCGATCAAGCGAAAAGAGAAGAGCTGGCTGTGCCGTATCGCGAGCGTTTTGAATTCGAGCTCGGTGTTATCAATCAGATGGGATACCCCGGGTATTTCCTTATTGTTGCCGATTTCATTCAATGGGCGCGCCGTCACGATATTCCCGTAGGGCCTGGGCGCGGTTCCGGCGCGGGGTCTGTGATCGCTTGGGCACTGACAATCACGGATTTGGATCCGCTTCGTTGGGGATTACTATTCGAGCGATTCCTCAATCCCGAACGGGTATCAATGCCGGATTTCGATATCGATTTCTGCCGGGACGGGCGCGACAAGGTCATCCGCTACGTGCAGAACGAATACGGGCATGATCGCGTCGCGCAAATCATCACTTTCGGTAAATTGGAAGCGCGAGCGGTGCTACGGGACGTCGGGCGCGTTTTGGAAATGCCGTATTCGCAAGTTGATCGCATTTCCAAACTGGTGCCCAACAACCCTGCAAACCCAGTGAAGTTGCAGGAAGCGATCGATGGAGAGCCAGCACTCCGCGAAATGCAGAGAGAGGATGAGAGCGTAGAGCGTCTGATTAACATGGCGTTGAAGCTGGAAGGTCTGTTCCGACACGCCTCGACGCATGCGGCGGGTGTGGTGATCGGCGATCGGCCTCTGGATCAGTTGGTCCCCCTCTATCGCGATCCGCGCTCCGATATGCCCGTGACGCAATTCAATATGAAATACGTTGAGATGGCGGGTCTGGTGAAGTTCGACTTCCTTGGTCTCAAGACACTGACTGTTCTCGACAAGGCCGTCGACCTGCTGAAGGATCGCGATGTCGAGATCGACTTGGCGCATATCCCACTCGACGACAAGAAAACCTTCGACATGCTGTGCAAGGGCGACGCGGCTGGAGTGTTCCAGCTTGAAAGTTCCGGCATGCGGGATGTTCTGAAAAAGCTGCGACCCGACCGTTTTGAAGACATTATCGCCGTTGTGGCCCTCTATCGACCAGGGCCGATGGACAATATTCCAAGCTACATCCGCCGCAAACACGGCGAAGAAGATATAGATTACCTCCACCCATTGCTGGAAAGCGTGCTGAACGAGACGTACGGCATTGCGATCTACCAGGAACAAGTGATGGAGATTGCGCGTGTGTTGTCGGGTTATTCGCTCGGCGGTGCTGATTTGTTGCGTCGCGCGATGGGTAAGAAAATTCGGGCCGAAATGGAGGCTCAACGGAAGAATTTCATCGACGGTGCGGTTGAGAATGGTGTTCACAAGGGAACGGCCGCGGACATCTTCGTTCAGGTCGAGAAATTCGCCGGTTACGGCTTCAACAAATCCCATGCGGCGGCGTATGCGCTCGTGGCGTATCAAACGGCCTATCTGAAAGCGAATTATCCAGTTGAGTTTCTCGCAGCATCGATGACATTGGATGCTGGCAACACAGACAAGCTCGGACTCTTCCGGGTTGAATTGGAACGTCAAAAAATCCAACTTTTGCCACCTGACATACAAAAATCAGATATCTATTTCTCAGTTGAGACATTGAACGAAGGTGAAACCGCCGTTCGATATGCACTATCAGCTGTAAAAAATGTCGGTGCTGCAGCGATGGAAGTATTGATCAACGAGCGCCAAGAGAATGGACCCTTTAAGGATTTATACGAATTCGCTGAACGGCTTGATGCGCAGGTCATGAACAAACGCCAGATCGAGAATTTGGCTCGTGCCGGCGCCTTTGACACGGTTGTCCCAAACCGCCGTCAGGTATTTGAGGCGGTGGAGATGCTGGCTCGGCATACCCATGCCATGCAGAATGAACGGGAGAGCAATCAGGTCAATCTTTTCGGTGATGGATTCGGGGATCAAGCAAAACCACCGTTGCCTGATATCGACGACTGGTCGACGGAGGAACGCCTGCATCAAGAACAGGACGCCATTGGGTTCTATCTCTCCGCACATCCATTGGAATCCTATCGCCAAACACTGAACCGGTTAGGGGTGGTGGATTGGACTGATGTTCAGGCCGGTCGGGTGAGGGGAGGCCGTGTGACCATGGCGGGCATCGTTTCCGCCAGAAAATTCGTGAATTCGGCTCGTGGTGGCCGGTTGGCATTTGCGCAGATGTCGGATGCCAGCGGCTCTTATGAATTGATGGTTTTCTCTGAATTACTCTTCAAAAGTCGAGACCTCTTGGAATCCGGGACGCCATTATTAGTGTCAGTTGATGTGCAAAAGAAAGGCGACGACATTCGCCTGTCGGCAAACTCGATCCAGGCCTTGGATGAGGCGGCCATGGAAGCGGTGGCTGGTTTGAAGATATTCCTGCGGGATGTAGAGGCGCTGAAAAGCCTCTCCGGCGTTATGCATGAACATGGTGTTCGGGGTAGGGGACGCGTCAGTTTGGTCCTTGATCGTGACTTACGGGAAATAGAGATGGACTTGCCGCAGGGCTATCAGATTTCCGCGCCAATGCGCTCGGCGATCAAGTCCATTTCGGGCGTCGTCGACGTCGTTGATTTGTAGGGGAAAACGTTACTCAACCACTTGCAATCATACTAATCTGAGACTATACCCCGCGCACTAACTTCACACGTGGGCTCGCGGACCTCTTCACATATCAAGTGCGTTCGCTCCGGTGTCGGTAACGACCAAAGCCCGCGGAGGATTAACCGGAAAAGGAAATTATCATGGCGATGCCATCTTTTACGATGCGTCAGCTCTTGGAAGCTGGTGTACATTTCGGCCATACGACTCGGCGCTGGAACCCGAAAATGGAACCATTCATTTTCGGTGAACGGAACGGCGTTCACATTATCGATTTGGAACAAACGGTCCCGATGCTTTATCGGGCCATGGAAGCGGTGCGCGATGTCGCAGCAGGCGGGGGACGCATTCTCTTCGTCGGCACGAAACGGCAAGCAGCGACAATCGTTTCGGAATCCGCCTCGCGTTGTGGGCAATACTACGTCAATCACCGTTGGCTTGGCGGCATGATGACGAATTGGAAGACGATCTCCAATTCGATCAAGCGCCTGCGTACGGTTGAAGAACAACTGGCTGTAGAAGATATCGGCCTGACGAAGCGTGAATTGCTGAAGGTCGAGCGCGAGCGCGCCAAGTTGGATCAAGCCTTAGGCGGAATTAAGGAGATGGGCGGATTACCTGATATCTTGTTCATCATCGACACCAATAAGGAAGACATCGCCGTTCAAGAAGCGACGAAATTGGGTCTTCCTGTCATCGCGGTGATCGATAGTAATTCCAACCCAGAAGGTGTTACCTATCCGATTCCGGGGAATGATGACGCGATGCGCGCCATCAGTCTTTATTGCGAATTAATCAGCGGTGCGGTTCTCGACGGACTGCAAGCCGAGATGGTTGCAAGTGGCGCTGATGCCGGTGAGCAGGAAGCACCTGCTGCTGAAATTACTGCTGTTCCGGAAGTTGCAGTCGCAGCAGCCGAACCTGCACCGGAAGCGGCGGCCCCTGAAGGGACATCGGCAGATGCCACACCGGCAGAGGCCCCCGCGGAAAGCGCTGATACTCCGAGTGCTTAACGGCGAAAATTCAACGCTCAGTTCAAGTGGTTGAAGGTTTTAGAATTCGAGAGGAATGAGATATGGCTGAAATTACAGCTAGTCTGGTGAAAGAGCTGCGCGAAAAGACTGGCGCAGGCATGATGGATTGTAAAAAGGCGCTGGTCGAAACTGGTGGAAATGTTGAGGAGGCTGTTGATTTCCTTCGTAAAAATGGCCTTGCGGCCGCTGCGAAAAAGTCAGGCCGTGTTGCTTCTGAAGGTTTGATCGGCGTCGCTACGAAAGATGGTGCCGGCTCCGTCGTCGAAATTAATGCTGAGACTGACTTTGTCGCGCGTAACGATGATTTCCAAGCGTTTGTCTCCGCCGTTGCGGAGATTATGCTCGATCACGGCGACAACTTCGAAGCGGTCACGAATGCGGCATTCCCCGGCACTGAGCGCACGGTCGGCGAACAACTTACACATAACATTGCGACCATTGGCGAAAATATGAGCATGCGCCGCGGTCAATCGTTGAATGTCGATGAAGGATGTGTGGTTTCCTACGTGCACAACGCATTGTCAGGAGGCCTTGGTAAGATCGGCGTGCTAGTTGCCTTGGAGTCTAAGGGCGACCACGCAGCGCTCAAGCAATTGGGTCGGCAGATCGCCATGCATGTCGCGGCGGCGCGTCCGGAAGCGTTATCCGTAGAAAGCATCGCGCCGGAAGCCTTGGAGCGTGAGCGAAGTGTCTTGATCGACCAGGCAAAAGCCAGCGGCAAGCCGGACAATATCATTGAAAAAATGGTCGAAGGCCGTCTTCGTAAGTACTATGAAGAAGTTGCTCTAATGGAGCAGGTCTTTGTGATAGACAACGAGACAAAAATCGCGAAAGTCGTTGAAAACGCGGCAAAGGAGATGGGTGTGCCGGTCGCGCTGACTGGTTTTGTCCGTTATGAATTAGGCGAAGGCATTGAGAAGTCTGAAGCTGATTTCGCAGCTGAGGTAGCGGCAACGCTGAATACATAGAATAATGAGTGATTCCAACACCCTAGAATATAACGAGGATTCTAACGACGAACCGGCTTCGGGCCGTCGTCGCGTACTTCTCAAGCTATCGGGTGAAGCCCTTATGGGTGGCTTGGAATATGGCCTCGATCCGGAGATATTGGATCGAATCGCGGCCGAGGTCAGCGGTGTCGCCAGCATGAATGTTGAAATCTGCTTGGTGATCGGCGGCGGGAATATCTTCCGTGGCGTCTCCGGTGCGGCTACTGGCATGGACCGGACTTCAGCGGATTACATGGGTATGCTGGCCACGGTGATTAACGCTCTGGCGATGCAAAACGCGCTGGAACGTGCGGGTGTGATCACGCGTGTTCTTTCCGCCATCCCGATGCAGGCAGTATGTGAGCCGTATATTCGCAGACGAGCTGTACGGCATATGGAAAAAGGGCGTGTGGTGATCTTTGCCGCCGGTACCGGGAACCCTTTCTTCACGACCGATACCGCTGCTGCACTACGCGCATCCGAGATGAATTGCGATACGTTGCTAAAAGCAACAAAAGTCGACGGTGTGTATAGCGACGACCCAGTAGAAAACCCTGATGCAGAACGCTATGACTCGCTCACTTATCGTGAAGTGCTCTCACGCGACCTGAAGGTAATGGATGCGTCGGCAATTTCCCTAGCGCGGGAAAACAGCATACCGATTGTTGTGTTTTCGATATACGATAAAGGTGCCTTTGCCGACGTAATCGATGGAAAGGGTCGGTTCACAGTCATTGACCATGGGGGGTAAAACATGGCCGAGATTGACCTAAGCGATATTGAACGGCGCATGGATGGCGCTTTGGAAGCTCTAAACCGAGAGTTCGGTGGACTTCGGACAGGTCGAGCTTCACCAGCGTTATTGGACCCGTTAACGGTCGATGCGTATGGATCTCAAATGCCGCTCAATCAGGTAGGGACGGTGAACGCGCCGGAAGCACGTCTTCTGACGGTTCAGGTTTGGGATCAGCAACTTGTAAAAGCCGTTGAAAAATCAGTAGTCGAATCCAATTTGGGGCTCAATCCTCAGACGGAAGGAAACCTGATTCGTATTCCCATTCCGGATTTGAGTGAAGAACGACGCGTTGAGTTGAAAAAGATAGCGGGTAAATATGCCGAACAGGGCAAGATTGCGATAAGAAATGTTCGTCGCGATGGAATGGATACGCTGAAGCAAATGGAGCGGGATGGCGAAATCTCGCAAGACCAGCAAAAGTCGCAATCCGAAGAAATCCAAAAATTGACCGATGCACAGATCTCGAAAATTGATACTATGTTGGAAGCCAAAGAAACGGAGATAATGCAGGTCTGATTATGGTTTCCGTTTCCGCCACAACAGATGCCGGAACCATTCCGGCGCATATCGCCATTATCATGGACGGTAACGGACGTTGGGCGAAATCGTATGGTCTTCCGCGCGCGGAAGGACATAGACGCGGTGCCGAGGCGGTAAGACGGATCGTCGAAACCGCGTCAGACTTAGGTGTATCATATCTCACATTGTTTGGGTTTTCTTCCGAAAACTGGAAACGGCCGGAGCGTGAAGTCGAAGAATTGATGCTGTTATTGCGTCTGTATCTTCGTTCCGAAATTGCGGAAATGCACAAGAATAATATTCGTTTCCTGATGATCGGAGATCGCTCGAAGCTGCCGAAAATCGTGGTCGAACTTATCGATAACGCAGAATCAACTACTGTTAATAATACCGGCCTGACGCTTGTGTTGGCTTTGAGCTACGGTGCGCGGCAAGAGATCGTTGCCGCCGTAAAGAGCCTTTGTGAACGCGTTAGGAATAAAGATCTGCAAATAGATGAAATTGACGACGCGGCGTTTGCGTCGAGTCTGCTGACAAATTCGGTGCCAGACCCTGATTTGGTCATCCGGACGAGTGGGGAGCAGCGGGTCAGTAATTTCCTATTGTGGCAGATTGCATACAGCGAGTTCGTTTTCATGGATGTCCTTTGGCCGGATTTTGGCGAGAACGAGTTGCGTCAAGCAATCACCGAATATCAATCTCGTGAGCGGCGATACGGCGCCTCAGAAAAACCGACATAGGATAGGCTCTTGCTAGGCCTCCGTACTCTTTCATCGGTCATAATCATACCGCCGGTCATCGCTGCCATCTGGTATGGCGGCTACTCCTATATGGCTTTGATTGTCCTAGTAGGTGGTGCAATGGGATGGGAATTGGCACGTCTTGCGACGGCCAGGGACGGTTTGGTGGTGGCTTTTAGTGTATTTTGTATGGCTAGCACCCCGGTTGTCGCGGAGTTTATCGGGGTAATCCACGGATTTATATGGATTATGATTGGAGTGATTGGCTTTGCGGTTTTAACACGCTCCCATGTGCAATCGACTTCCGAGCGAATTGGTTTTGCTTTTATCTGTGCTCTCGGGCAACTGGCGCTCTTGTCGCTGGTGTGGCTACGGTACGGTGACGCCCGTGGGGCTGGAGTTATTTTCTATGTAGTCTTGGTAATCGCCGCGACGGATATCGGTGCTTATTTCGCTGGGAAAGGTATCGGCGGTCCGAAACTAGCGCCACGCATTAGCCCCAATAAGACATGGGCAGGACTGATTGGCGGAATGGTATTAGCCGGGGTAGCCGGTTTCGGATTTGTGGAAGTACTAACGCTAGCAGGTGGATGGCATCCGGAAGAAAAAGGGACGGCCTTCCTTGTCGCGACGATTATTTTGAGTGTTGTACTTGCGCCAGTCGCGCAATTGGGGGACCTGTTGGAATCGTGGATCAAGCGAAAACGCGGTGCCAAAGATAGTGGAAAATTGATTCCTGGCCACGGTGGTATTCTGGATCGCGTTGATGGGTACTTGACCGCGGTGCCTCTCGTAGCGCTAATAACTTTAATGGACAAAGGGGGGCCTTTCGCTTGGCCGTGACTACGGAAGAACGTGCTGTCGTATTGCCATCGGCGGCACCGAAGTCTGTTACGATTTTGGGCTCAACAGGCTCTGTCGGATGTCAGACAATCGATTTGCTGGAACGAGACCGCGGCAACTTTAAAGTCGTTGCGCTAACCGCGAATCAGAATGTTGAATTATTGGTGAAGCAAGCTATCGATTTACGGCCGGATTATGTTGCGATTGGGGACGAACGCCAATATGAGGCGCTAAAGCAAGCATTGAGCGGTAGGGGAATTGAGGTTGGTGCCGGTGAAAAGGGTATTGGAGAGGCAGCGGACCGTGATGCTGAGTGGGTTATGGCGGCGATTGTCGGAGCGGCGGGCCTGAAACCGACGCTCCGGGCCATTCAGCGCGGGGCGACCGTTGCGCTCGCGAATAAGGAATGTCTTGTTTGCGCCGGAGAGTTATTGATGGCTGAAATGAGCCGTCGAAACGCGCGGCTGTTACCAGTCGATTCGGAACATAACGCCATCTATCAAGTATTTGATTTTGAGCGAATTGAAGGCATTGAAAAACTAATCCTAACGGCTTCTGGTGGCCCGTTTAGGAATTACAGCCGTGAAGATATGCGTTTGGTAACACCGTCACAAGCTGTGGCTCATCCCAATTGGGACATGGGTGCGAAAATTTCTGTTGATTCCGCGACAATGATGAACAAAGGCCTGGAAATCATTGAAGCACATCATATTTTTGGAATTCCGGAAGAACGTATCAAAGTTATCGTACACCCGCAGTCGGTCATTCATAGCATGGTTTCCTATGTAGACGGATCGGTTCTTGCTCAGCTTGGCTCTCCGGATATGAGAACGCCAATTGCCTATACTTTGGCGTGGCCCGCGCGTATGGCCACACCTTCGAAGCGCCTGGATCTTGGAGAAATTGGGTCTCTTGATTTCGAAGCCCCTGACCCGGAGCGGTTTCCTGCGCTGCGTCTCACGAGAGAAGCCCTTAAGGCTGGAGGGTCCGCGGCCACAATTCTGAATGCGGCAAATGAAATTGCAGTTGCGGCGTTTTTATCCAAGCAAATTGGATTTTTAGACATTGCCTCGGTGGTTGAAGATTCGATGAGCGACATTAACTACGGCTCACTGTCTTCAATTGATGATGTCTTCTATCTTGATGATGTCGCCCGGAAAACAGCTTCCGAATTGGTCAGTGAAAAATATGCGCGTTCGTAATTTAGCCCCTAACGTTGAGCCAATATGGAATATCTGACGACAATTTTCGATTATGCGATCCCATTTCTCGTTGTTCTAACGGTATTGGTGTTCTTTCACGAGCTTGGACACTACCTTGTTGCCCGTTATAACGGTGTCCGGGTGGAAGTATTTTCAGTCGGGTTTGGTCCGGAATTGTTCGGTCGTACGGATAAATCGGGTACCCGTTGGAAGTTCAGCGCCGTCCCGCTTGGCGGTTACGTAAAAATGTTCGGAGAGAATACAACACCTGGTGATGTGGACCAGGCACCAATGACACTGGAAGAAGAGGGTGTTGCGTTTCACAAGAAATCTATCGGGCAAAGAGCGGCAATTGTGTTTGCCGGTCCCGCCGCAAATTTTTTGCTGGCGATTATTATCTTCGCTTTATTGTTTATCTTCGTTGGGCAACCGTTTACGTCACCAGAAATCGGTAAAGTGCATCCGCATAGTGCGGCTGAACGCGCGGGACTGGAATCCGGCGATATATTCGTTGAAATAAACGGTCGTAAGATCGAGCGGTTTGAAGACGTGCAGCAAATCATCGTTCTTAATATCAATGAGGCGCTGTCTATATCGGTCGATCGTGACGGCAGCTACGTAGATCTGGTCGCGAAGCCCGATATTGTCGAACGAAAAGATAGATCCGGCAACGTTCATCGCATTGGTATGTTAGGCGTCTCGAGTAAGGGACGGGATTACATACAACACGACCCGATTACCGCAATTTGGCGATCGATTTTGGAAACCGGCCATTTGAGCGTTGGGACTCTGAAGGCGGTAGGACAGGTGATTTCCGGGCAACGTGATACAAAGGAGTTGGGCGGTCCGATCAAGATCGCTCAAATTTCGCACGATTTTGCGCAGATCAGTGCGGATTCTCTCTTGTGGCTCATCGCATTACTCTCAATCAATCTTGGTTTACTCAACCTTTTCCCAATCCCCATGTTGGACGGTGGCCACTTACTTTTTTATGCATTTGAAACGGTTTTGGGGCGTCCATTGGGCGAACGTGTACAGGAAATCGGTCTAAGAATCGGACTGGCGCTTGTTATTTCGCTTATGGTATTCGTTACTGTAAATGACCTGATAAACCTTTAATTCCTATGAAATTACCTATATTTTGATTTGCGGCGACTACCGAAAGATTTTGGGGGCTTTTTTGCGTTCAAGCGTTTTATTCCTGCTTATGCTCATTGCAGTTTCTTTGACGATTTATGGGCCTCTTGCGTCTGCACAGACGAGCGGAGTGCCTACAATTGTCCCACCGACACCGCGGGGCGGATTGGCTCCAGTGTCGCCGCCACGAAATATCGGGCCGCGCGTCGGTACTGATGGAGTTAAAGTTTCCGAAGTAATAGTCCAAGGCACGCAAAGGATCGAGCCCGACACGGTTAGGTCTTATATGACCTTAAAAGCGGGTGAGCATTTCAGTAATCGCAAGATTAATGAATCGTTGAAGACTCTGTTTGCGACCGGTTTGTTTGCAGATGTAACGATCCGGCGGCAGGGCACCGAAATATTCATTCAAGTCGTTGAAAATCCGATAATCAATAAGATAGCTTTCGAGCAAAACAGCGAGATAGATGACGATATCCTGAGGTCGGAAGTTCAATTGCGCCCGCGTATCGTCTTTACCCGAAAGCGGGTTCAAGGGGATGTAAAGCGACTATTGGAGCTCTATCGGCGCAGCGGTCATTTCGCAACGAAAATTGAACCAAAGGTTATTCAATTACCGCAGAATCGCGTCGATCTTGTTTTCGAAATTGATGAAGGAAAAGAAACTTCGGTTTCACGGATTGTTTTTGTTGGAAATCGGTTCTTTGCCGATGATGGCCTGCGCGGCGTTATCCAGACCAAGGAGGATCGATGGTATAGATTCTTTTCGAACGCCGATACCTATGATCCGGATCGATTGATATTTGATCGTGAATTACTGAGGCGGCATTACCTCGAGAACGGCTTTGCCGATTTCCGTGTTGTGTCAGCAGTCGCGGAGCTGACGGTCGATCAGAAGAATTTTTTTGTTACGTTTACCGTTGATGAAGGGAATCGGTACAAATTCGGTAAGATTGAAGCGACGTCTCGGATTAAGGAAATTAAGTCAGAACAGTTAAAGCCGCTTTTAAAAATCGAACAAAATTCTTGGTATACCGTATCTCAAGTTGATGATGCTGTGATTGCTCTGACCGACTTTGCGGCAGACCGCGGTTTTGCCTTTGTTGAGGCTCGCCCGGTTGTAAACCGTGACCGTGAAAAGAAAATTATCGACGTGACTTTTGATCTGCAGGAAGGATCAAAGGTTTTCGTCGAGCGTATCAATATAAGTGGAAACGTCCGAACGTTAGATTCTGTCATCCGCCGAGAATTTCGTCTGATAGAAGGCGATGCATTTAACGCAGCGAAACTAAGGCGTTCGCGGCAACGGATTCAAAATCTTGGCTATTTCGGTAAAGTCGAAATCAATAACCTTCCTGGGACAGACACAGATAAGACGGTAATACAGGTTGACTTAGAGGAACAATCGACGGGTGAACTCAATCTCGGGTTTGGGTTTTCAACATCGGAAGGTGGCCTTATCGATGCAGGTATCACGGAGCGCAACTTCTTAGGGCGCGGTCAAGATGTTCGAGCAAAATTCACGCTCTCACAACGTAGTCAAAATTTTGATCTTGGATTTACTGAGCCCTATTTCTTGGGTAAAAATCTTTCGGCTGGCGTTGACCTATTCAAAACGGAACGTGATAACACGGATGAAAGTTCATTTACCGGTAAGAGGACGGGTGGCGGGCTTCGTCTTGGCTACGAAATAAATGAGGAATGGCGGCAAACACTCCGCTACGTGATTCGGCGGGATGAGATTAGTGATGTTGACTCCGATGCGTCGTTCTTTATCCGGAATCAAGCAGGCAAGTCGACTACTTCTCTAATCGGACAAGACCTAACCCTGGATTTGCTCAATAGCCAGCAAGCACCAACGGATGGCGTTTTATTTCGCTTAAACACTGACTTAGCGGGACTTGGCGGAGACACTCAGTATGTTAGGGCTAAAATATCTGGTGCTTATTATTATCAAATTGCGACACATTGGGTTGTAAATATCGGCGGTGAGGTTGGCCATATTCAGGATTTTGGAGAAGAAATTAAAATCAATGATAGGTTTTTCCTAGGTGGCGATAATTTGCGTGGCTTCGAAGATTCCGGTGTTGGTCCAAGAGTATCAGGTGCGGAGGACTCCTTGGGCGGTCGTACATTCTTTACCAGTACCGCGGAATTAAGTTTCCCGTTTGGATTACCGGAAGAATTAGGCTTCTCAGGCGCAATATTCACCGATATTGGTACGTTATTAGATCCCGTTGAGGATGACTCCACGATTCTGAATGTAACCACACCGCGTATTTCCGCAGGTTTGGGGCTTAAGTGGCGGTCACCATTTGGTCCGATCCGGCTTGATGTTGCGTTGCCTGTTGTAAAGGAAGATTTCGACAAGGAAGAGCTTTTCAGGTTTAACTTTGGAACCAGGTTTTAGGAAAATGTCTGAGACACTGCGAATTGCAGTGACTGTTACTGCCTATATCCCGGCTTCTTTAATCACGGGATATTCCAATGCAGCCAAGATAATGCGAGCGCCGGTCGTCGCGAACATCAATTTTCAGCAAATCACACGAGATCCAAAAGCTGGTGACGCGATACGCGAAAAATCGCGGCGCAGCATTCAATCTATCAAATTAAAATCCAGCAATAACAGGATGATTTCTAGATAGACCGAAAATCTATCCAAGAGAAACAAAAAATCTTTCCTGTGAAAAATTAGAAAAACTAAGCAAAGTGTATCGCGGTAAGGCGGAAGATTTACAAAAGCTGGTGCTGGCAGAAAACGGTATCTGGATCAAATGTATACCAATGGAATGCGAGCCATTAAGGCAGAACTGCTTGAAGAGGTTTGAAATATCGCTTTGGAAAATGGAATATACCTCATTGTGAATGCCACCAGCGGACAAGGGATCGTGATTTACGCCAATCCTAAGATTGTGATCAGGGGAGAGGCGTAACTTCGTCTTAATAAACGACTACCCGAGGTAAACCTTGCGCCGCCGCCGACGAAGGAAATTCGCGCTACGGAAGACAAGGTGAAGAAAACTGGGACTGCGAAGGAATAAGCACTGTGGAAGACGAGAACCGCGATGACGCCGATACTGAAAGCGTTTCCGTTGATATAAATGGGATCATGGACATGATCCCTCACCGTTATCCTTTCCTAATGATCGATAAGGTGACGGATATCGTTCCTTCGAAGCAGGCAACCGGGATCAAATGCGTTTCCATGGCAGAACCGCATTTTCAGGGACATTTCCCCGTAAAGCCGATCATGCCCGGCGTATTGATCATCGAGGCAATGGCACAAACCGCGGCGGTGCTCGTCGTTCATAGCACTGGATTGGAATCGAAAGGGAAAGTCGTCTACTTCATGTCGATAGACAATGCGCGTTTCCGTAAACCCGTCGTTCCTGGAGACGTTTTATATCTTCACGTGGAGACTGTTCGCCAACGTGGGAATGTTTGGAAACTGAGCGGTAAGGCAATGGTTGATGATAACGTCGTTTCCGAAGTGGTGTTTGCAGCTATGATCGCTGATTCTTGATGGCCGAAATTCATCCCACGGCTATCATTGATAGTGCCGCAAAAATGGGTAAGAATGTAAAAATAGGGCCGTATTGCTGCATCGGCGCAAATGTGGAAATCGGAGATGGAGTTGAGCTCAAAGCGCATGTTGTCATAGACGGTCAAACTTCGATTGGCACCGATAGTAAATTCTTTCCATTCGCATCGATTGGATTACCGCCTCAAGACCTGAAATACAGTGGTGAGAAGTCCACACTTACCATTGGCGAACGTAATATTATTAGAGAATACGTGACGATGAATCCCGGCACCGAAGGAGGGGGCCTGGAGACAAGGGTTGGTGACGACAATCTCTTCATGGTCGGCGCTCATGTCGCTCATGACTGTATCGTCGGTAATAACGTCGTCATGGCAAACAATGCGACGTTAGCCGGTCATGTGATGGTTGATGATTACGCAATCATCGGTGGTTTGGCAGCGGTCCATCAGTTTTGCCGAGTTGGCCGTCATGCCATGATCGGTGGTATGTCAGGTGTTGAGAATGACATTATTCCTTATGCTTCTGTGCTCGGCGGACGTGCCTGGTTATCGGGTCTCAATTTGGTGGGGCTGAAACGCCGCGGATTCTCAAAAGATGAAATCAAGAGTTTACGTGTTGCTTACCGTCAACTTTTTGCGGAAGAAGGCCTGTTGAGCGAACGGATCGAAGATGTCGCCGGGCAATTCTCCGAGGTCGAAGCAATCATGGAAATTGTGGAATTCATGCGGGCAGAATCTCAACGAGGATTAACTCAACCACGATCGGTAAATGGCTAATAAACTCGGTATTCTGGCTGGGGGTGGGGAACTTCCTGGGCGAATAATCGAAGCGTGCAAGACGCGCGGTCGTGACTTTTACGTCATTGCTATAGAGGGGCAGGCGGATGCCGCCGTCATTGGCGATAACCCGCATACTTGGATCCGTCTGGGGGCAGCTCAAATGGCTCTGGAAGTCGCGCGACGCGAGGATTTCAATGAGATTGTCATGGTCGGCCCGGTAAATCGGCCATCGATTGCCGCATTACGCCCGGACCTGCTGGCAGCGAAGGTACTGGCTCGAGCCGGCGCCTCGTCGGTAATGGGGGATGACGGATTGCTGAAAGCAGTTATCGCCCAAATCGAGGAGTTCGGTTTTAATGTCATCGGCCCGGATACATTTCTAAAAGAAGGGCCGGATAGAGCAGGTGTCCTCGGGAAATATTCACCGGATATACCCGCAAGAACGGATATTGAAAGGGGCATACACATATTGAATACGTTAGGTCCCGTGGATGTTGGACAAGCCGTGATCGTGCAAGACAATATCGTCATAGCGGTAGAGGCCGTGGAAGGAACGGACGCAATGATTGATCGCAGCGGGGACCTTCGACGTGACGGGCCTGGGGGTGTTCTTATTAAATTACCGAAACCTGGCCAAGAAAAGCGCGCTGATATGCCGACGGTTGGCCCACGTACAATAGAA
The DNA here is from genome assembly GCA_049601975.1 of Alphaproteobacteria bacterium. Lineage (GTDB taxonomy): Bacteria > Pseudomonadota > Alphaproteobacteria > UBA8366 > UBA8366 > UBA6544. The sequence goes on from JBMYRC010000002.1 coordinate 52,392, forward strand.
CGAATGCACGCAGCTGGTCTTCGCGGTGTTGCTTTCGAGGCATCCAATACACTGCTGATAGATAGGGATGCGACGATCGCACTGGCTGACCAGCATGGTTTATTTGTCCTTGCACTTGATTTAAGAGAATGGGCACCGGAACCCCACTAATCTATCTGATCGCCGGAGAGCCTTCCGGCGACGCGATTGGTGCTCGGTTGATTTCCGCGCTTAACGAATTGAGTGGTGGCGCAATCGAATTCACTGGGCTTGGCGGAGAGGCGATGAAGGTCGCTGGATTCGAGAGCCTTTTTCCGATCCAAGAATTGAGCGTTATGGGATTTGTTGAAGTTCTTCCCCACGCGAGGCGCATTCTACGCAGAATTAACGAAGTGGCTGAAGATGTTGCATCGAAACGACCGGATCTGATTGTAACGATAGATTCGCCATCGTTTTCCGCTCGTGTCGCCAAACGTATCGCGAATCTTGATATTCCCAAAGTTCATTATGTGGCACCGACGGTCTGGGCTTGGCGGGAAGGGCGAGTACATAAATTCAAACGTTATTACGATCACTTGATGGCTATTCTACCGTTTGAGCCCCCATATTTCGAAAAAGTGGACCTCCCCTGCGCGTTTGTCGGACATCCCGTTCTAGAATATGGCGCGGATAAAGGGGATGGAGACAGTTTCCGGTACCGTCATAATCTACCGGCGGCAATCCCGCTGATTTGCGCTCTACCAGGTAGCCGGCGGGGCGAAGTGGGGCGGCATATCGATATATTCGGAAAGGCTCTGGAAATTCTTGGCTCGAAGGGCCAAGACTACAATGTTGTTATTCCCACATTGTCTAATCTCTCTGAGTTTGTTCGGAAAGCGACTGCGGGTTGGCCGGTCCCCCCGGTTATCCTTGATCGGCCCGACGAAAAATATGACGCCATGGCCGCGAGCGCCGTTTCGGTTGCCGCTTCGGGAACCGTTGCCCTAGAGACAGCGATTGCTCGCGTCCCAACCGTCATTGCCTATAAAGTGAACCGGATAACAGGTTTTTTACTACGTCGGCTTATTCGTGTAGACTTCGTGAATATTTTGAATATTTTGGCGGACTGCGAAATCGTTCCGGAATTTCTGCAGGAGAAGTGTAGCGCGAAAAACCTCGCTGCGTCGCTCGATAGTTTGATGGGTGAGAATGGTGACAAACAAATTTCGGAGCTAGCCCCCTATATCGTGCAGCTCCGCAACGGCACCGAGGTTCCTTCCATGGCCGCCGCGAAATATTTGCTCAGCGATGTTCTGAAAATCAATGCTGGGTCGCACTGAGAAAAAAGCCGCCCCAGAGGGACGGCCTTAAGTGCGGATGTCTTTTCCTAGCGTTTGTCGAGCGGAACGAACTCCCGATCAAACTCTCCAGTATATAATTGGCGAGGCCGGCCGATTTTTTGGCTCGGGTCTTCGACCATTTCTTTCCATTGCGCGATCCAGCCAACCGTCCGCGCTAAAGCGAACAGCACTGTGAACATGGATTCCGGGAAGCCCATCGCTTTCAAGATAATTCCCGAATAGAAATCCACATTCGGGAACAATTTCCGCTGTACGAAGTAATCGTCTTCCAGCGCAATCTTCTCAAGCTCCATGGCCATTTTCAACAATGGCTCGTCCCGGATACCAAGGGCATCCAGGACCTTGTGAGCGTGCTCTTGGAGGACTTTTGCGCGCGGGTCGTAATTCTTGTAAACTCGGTGTCCAAAGCCCATGAGGCGGAAGTTATCGTTCGGGTCTTTGGCTTTAGCGAGGTATTCCGGAATCCGGTCGGCAGAACCGACTTCACCGAGCATGTTGAGGACAGCTTCGTTGGCGCCGCCGTGGGACGGTCCCCAAAGCGAGGAAATGCCAGCCGCGATGCAGGCAAACGGGTTTGCGCCGGACGATCCCGCCAGGCGGACTGTCGATGTGGACGCATTTTGCTCGTGATCGGCATGAAGGATGAAGATCTTATCCATCGCCGCAGCGAGAACTGAATTAACTTCATAATCCTCGCACGGCACCGAAAACATCATCTGCAGGAAGTTCTCTGCATAGCCCATATCATTGCGGGGGTACATGAACGGTTGCCCGATCGAATATTTATAAGCCCATGCCGCAATGGTCGGCATTTTAGCTACCAAGCGGTGCGAGGCGATCATCCGCTGTTCCGGATCGTTGATATCCGTCGAATCATGATAGAAAGCGGAGAGGGCGCCCACGACACCGACCATGATGGCCATTGGGTGCGCATCGCGTCGGAAACCACGATACAGATTATTCAGTTGTTCATGCAGCATCGAGTGATAAGTGATGGTGGATTCGAACTCATGCTTATCCTTTGCGTTCGGCAGTTCGCCGTTCAACAGCAAATAGCAGACTTCCATGAAGTCACTGTGCTCGCACAGATCCTCGATCCGGTAGCCACGATGCATAAGAATGCCCGCTTCGCCGTCGATGTAAGTGATCTTGGACTCGCATGAGCCCGTTGACGTGAAGCCCGGGTCGTATGTAAACATTCCCGTATCACGATAGAACGGTCGAACGTCGACTACCTTGGGGCCGATAGAGCCGCTCATGACCGGCATGTCATATGTCTTACCGGTGCTATGATCTGTCATCGTTACGTATTCGTTAGAGGCGCCATCCTTGGCTTGTTTGGCATCCGTGCTCATACCCACTCCTTCCGTATAAGTAGTTATTATCGAAACGATTTTGCCTTTTCGGCTTATAAGATTTCCGCTTCGAGTTTGTATTTTACTATACTATTTATGTCGAACTTCGGCAAAGTCCTCACTCAGATTCAAAATCTAGTAAGCTCGTAACTCGCGAGACTGATTCGTCCCGACCCAGTATCACCATTACGTCGAATATTCCTGGCGAGGCGGTCGATCCCGTTAACGCGACTCGCAGCGGCTGGGCCAATTTTCCGAAGCCCAGTTCGAGTTCTTCCGCCCGCCTCCGAAGGCCTGCATCCAAACTTTCTTCCGTCCAATCCGAGATCGTACGGAGGGTTTCAATGATAGAGCCGAGCACCTCAGTGCCGCCATTTTTCAGTATTTTATCCGCTTTAGATTCGGTCAGTGGAAACGTCGGTGCGACCACCAGAAACAACGCCGACGCGCTCAAGTCGACTAAAGTTTTCGCGCGTTGAACGATATGCGGGACCGCTGCTTCAATTCGTTTCTCTCCAGTTGCATCAACGCCCACACTTTGAGAGGCGTTGAGGCGTTCGACGATCGCGGAGGTTATCTGCTTAGCGTCAGTCTCGCGGAGGTAGTGCGCGTTCAGGTTTTCTAATTTGGCGAGATCAAACCGTGAAGGAGAGCGGCCAACGTTTTCCAAATCAAACCATTCAATCGCTTGCGCTGTATCAACGACTTCGTCGTCACCGTGAGACCAACCGAGCCGCAATAGATAATTCCGCAACGCTTCCGGTAAAAAGCCAACATCTCGATATTCTTGAACCGACGTGGCGCCATGTCGCTTCGATAGCTTTTGACCGTCCGCACCGTGTATGAGTGGAATATGTGCGTATTTCGGATGCGCCCATCCAGCCGCCTGGTATAGGTGATACTGCCGGAACGCGTTGTTTAAATGATCGTCGCCCCGAATGATGTGGGTGACGCCGGCGTCATAATCGTCGACAACAACGGATAGCATATAAGTGGGTGAGCCGTCCGCACGAAGCAGAATGAAATCGTCGAGCTGCTCATGCGCGATCGTTACATCGCCTTGGACCAGATCATGGATCGTTGTCTCGCCATCAATCGGCATTTTGATGCGCACGACCCCGGGAACGCCCTCCGGGGCTTTTTCTTCAGACTTGTCGCGCCATCGACGATCATAGAAAACGCGTTTCCCCTCGGCCTTTGCGGCCACTCGCATTTCATTGAGCTCTTCCGGCGTGCAATAGCACTTATAAGCCATTCCCGATGAAAGGAGTTCTTCGGCGACTTGCGCGTGTCGATTCAGGCTTTGAGATTGGAAAGTCGCGTCTTCGTCCCAATTGAGACCTAGCCAGGTCAGTCCATCAAAGATTGATCTGACGGCTTCCTTTGTGGAGCGCTTTTTATCGGTATCTTCGACCCGAAGGATAAAACGTCCGTTGTGATGACGCGCGTACAACCAGTTGAATAATGCAGTCCTCGCACTTCCAATATGTAGCGAGCCAGTAGGAGAGGGCGGAAATCGGGTTACGACGGTCATTTAAAACGGTATGCTCCCAGCGAATCTGGTGCGCGACTTAGCATAGTGAAACCCCAAATGCTAATCGAGTTGTGGCTTTATTTGCAGTGCAGAGCCTATGTTCACTATTCGTCCTGGGTTCCCTAAATGAGTGTATAGGGTAGATTTAGTAGCCTAATAAGAATATTGGGCATATGAGCTTTCTATCGCGAATAGCAATGTTGCTGGATGCCGAGCGGAACCGTTGGATTCTGTGGGCGCCCGTATTCTTCGGCGCCGGGGGCGCAGCCTATTATTTGCTCAACATTGAACCGGGGGATTGGTTGGTCCGATTTGCACATTTAATGCCCTGAGTGTTGCAATCTACTGCCGTCATATCAAAGCGGTAACCTTTGCGATGTTGCATGCGCTTTGTTCTCGGCCGGTTTTTCGAACGTCAAATTTCGGAGTGATAGGATTAAAGCGCCGATTCTATCAGAACCTCTGGGACCAGGAATTCCCAGCGGCCGCATTTTACGAATTGAAGCGTTCCCAAAACGCCCTCCAGTGTTGCTGGATCAATTGACTTGGAGCGGGAGACATTCTCCGTCACGTCTACCTGAACGCGTTTCGTCCGCCTCTATCACGATATAGATCAACCGATAGGAACACGCGTTGAAGGACGGGTGCGGCTAATGCCGCTACCGGGCCCCGTGTCACTGGGTGCCTATGGTTTTCGCCGAAATTCTTGGTTCGAACGCATTGGCGCGACGGGCTATTCGGTTGGACGGTATACACCTAACCAGGGGCAAGTTGAGGTTTCGGTTGCGTTATCGATACGCATCGATCGTTTTAGAGCTCGGCTAGCGTCTCATTTGGAGACGAATTTAGCAGCGCCTGAAAGGACACTCGTCATTGCATTGATCACAGGTGATAAAAGCCGAATTCCACGAACCACAACAGAGGCAATGCGTGACTCCGGTTTAGCCCATCTATTAGCGATTGCCGGCCTCCATGTGGGTCTAGTGGCGACACTCATTTTCGTACTCGTTCGCTTCACTTTAGCTGCGATTGAGTCACTCGCATTACGAACGGATATCAAGAAATGGGCGGCGTCCGCGGCCCTATGTGCGAGTTTCATTTACTTGTTGATATCCGGAGCGACTCTTCCCACTCAACGTGCCTTTGTGACGGGGGCAATGGCTGTATGTGCCGTACTGCTTGGTAGAGAGGCAATTTCCTCCGCGTCGTGGCCATGGCGGCATTAGTAATCTTGATAATACGGCCTGAAAGTTTGTTGTGCGCTAGTTTTCAAATGTCCTTCACCGCAGTAACGGCGCTGGTCGCATTTTATGAAATGGCATCGCCCCATATCAGTCGATTAATGAGGCCACCAATTCGGCTTCACCAGCGTATTCTGCTGTATTTTTTAACGCTCATCGCAACAACCGTTGTCGCCGGTATCGCGACCGGATTGATTGCTTATTTTCATTTCGGGCGCATTACCAATTGGGGCCTTATCACCAATTTTATTGCCGTTCCGGTCACCGCATTATGGATAATACCAATGGGTGTGCTGGGTACTATTTTGATTCCGTTCGGTTTGGAATATTGGCCATTTTATTTCATGGCGACCGGCGTCTTTATTATAACAACGGTGGTTGGCGAAGTGGCAAGTTGGCCTGGCGCCGTAACAGTACACTCCAAATTACCGATGTCCGCGTTCCTAATTTTAATGATGGGTGGTCTCTGGCTCTGTCTGATGCGTGGTAAATGACGCTGGTCGGGAATTGCACTTATTCTTGGTGGGTTGCTTGCTATCACGCTGACACGGCGGCCGGATATACTAATTAACGATACTGGAAAGCTATTTGCCGTGAGGCTTTCCGACAAACGGCTTGGACTATCGCATACGAGCAGGAATAAATTTGCCGCGAGTAAATGGCTTCAGGAAGATAGACAGCGAAACCTGGTCCACTGGTCGCAAAACTTCGGAGATAAGCCATCTGTCCGCTGCGACGGTCTCGGTTGTTTGTATGAAATGATCGACACAAAATTGCCTTTGTGCGCCATCCCAGTGCGTTGTCGGAGGGTTGTCGGACGACAGAATTAGTCGTCGCTTATTCTTGGGGCCGAAGAATTTGCCCAAACGCAGACACACCGACGACTACCTTTCGCGACTTGCGAAAAATGGCGCATATGTGGTCTACTTAAAGCGAGATGGTCTCAAATTGTTGGCTGCAAACGACTTGCGGGGCGCTCGCCCTTGGTCTACGCGTCCTGGGCCTTTGCATTAGTACTTGCGGAGCAAACCAACAAGCCGACCTTGCACTCGCACTCGATCGGGTCCAAAGATTCTTGTCTCATAGTCCTTGTTTGCCGGCTCCAGCGCAATCAACGCACCTTTGCGCCGCAACCTTTTTAGTGTGACTTCCTCGCGGTCGACCAGTGCGACGACAATGGCGCCGTTTACCGCATCCACACAACGTTGAATGATCACATGATCGCCGTCGTGAATTCCCGCCTCGATCATCGAGTCTCCTTCAACTTCCAGAGCGTAGTGCTCCCCGGTTCCGACAAGATCGGGTGGTATCTCGATTGTATTGGATTCGTCCCGCAGCGCTTCAATCGGTGTACCGGCGGCGATACGCCCATAAAGCGGGAGGTTTATTACGCCGATATGGGCTACCGGTGGCAGAGGGGTAGGTTCAGTGTATTGTTTTTCGCTCACGTCAACCAAACGCGGTGCGAAACTGGGCCTCGAGCGTTCGACCGGCTCGATATTGTCTGGAAGCCGCAAAATCTCAAGGGCACGGGCTCGATGCGGCAGGCGGCGCAAAAACCCGCGCTCTTCCAATCCGGTAATCAATCTATGGATGCCTGATTTTGATTTTAACTGCAAAGCATCCTTCATTTCGTCGAATGAGGGGGACACGCCCTGATTTTGCATTCTTTCGTGGATAAACATGAGTAATTGATGTTGTTTACGCGTCAGCATTTGTTTTCCTTGCCGAAGATGTGGCCTGTCATTCAGTTCGCACTTGCTGTGTGAACAAAACGTAAACTTAAGGTTTGTTCTAGTTTAGTTCTTTGCACGCGTCAACGAAGAAATTTAGGTGCGGAAAACGCCACTCGGCATTTTGAGCACTTCGACGCGTTCTCCAGCTGAGAGTGCAGGTGCATGAGGCGGCCTGACGATCAATCCGTCAGCATGGGTCAATGTGGCCATCATGGAGCTATCTTGGCGGTGGAATGAGCGTACCAAAGTGTCGCCACTATCGTCCGTCTCAAATGTTGCTCGCAGATAATCCTGACGCCTGTCATTCGTCGGTAAATTATCAGCAATCTTGAGAGAGAGAGTATCGCGGTCAGCCTCGATAGAGCCTTGCATGCGAGCGATGGCAGGGCGCAAGAATATCATGGCGCAGACGAGACTAGAGACAGGATTGCCGGGAAGTCCAAGGACAGGAATACCGCGGATATCTCCGAACATCAGCGGTTTCCCCGGACGCATCGCAATACGCCAGAAATTAACCTCCATACCGCCTTCACTGAGGACGTCCTGAACCAGATCGTGATCGCCGACCGAAGCGCCCCCGGTTGTCACCAACATGTCATTGCCAACGATGCCAGATGCCATCTGGCGTAGACCTTCACGGTCGTCGGGTGCAATACCTAAGAGGACCGGCTCGGCTCCCATGGCGCGCACGAAGGCTGCCAAGGCTATCGCATTCGAACTGACAATCTGATTGGGACCAATTTCCTGACCTGGCATGACGATCTCGTCACCGGTCGCGAGAATGGCGACACGTGGTTTGCGGTAAGTCATCAACCACGGAACATTCATGGCGGCCGCGAGTCCGACATGGCGGGCCGTCATCCGTGTTCCTGTGGGTATGAGAACGTCTCCTTCTGCAAAATCCAAACCCGCAGGCCTAACAAAGGTACCTGCAGTGGCACCTTCGTTGATACGAACGCTGTCATCGGTTTGGGCGGTATTTTCCTGGATGACAATAGCGTCGGCGCCAGCCGGGACGGGCGCGCCAGTATAGATTCGGACCGTTTCACCTTCCCGGACTATCGCGTCGTAGGAACCTCCCGCCGGCGCATACCCCACCACTTTCAGGTCGGTCGGCACAATCTGGACATCCGCGGCCCGCACCGCGTACCCATCCATGGCGGAGACTGCCATTGGCGGCTGAGTGCGCCGGGATTTGACGTCTTCGCCTACGACCCGCCCGAAACTATCCGTGATCACGACCTGTTCGAGGGGCATCGGTTTCAACGCCGTCAGTATGCGTTCTTCCGCTTCGGCGACAGATATCATGAAAAAATTGCCTTAGGTGGCATCAAATGTACCCGACATGCCGCCGGATTTGTGGAGGAGGCGGATATCGGCGATCTGCATACCGCGATCTATCGCTTTACACATATCGTAAATCGTCAATGCGGCGACCGAGACTGCGGTCAACGCTTCCATCTCAACACCGGTCTTACCGGTGATCTTACAGGTCGCGGTGATATCAACGGCATTTCGATTCGTGTCGACGGTCAATTCGACTTTTGACGAGGTGAGGGCAAGGGGATGGCATAATGGAATGAGGTCGGACGTTCGCTTTGCGCCCATTATGCCTGCCAATTGTGCGATGGAGAGAACATCACCCTTTTTGATTTTCGCGCCGGTAATGGCGCGGAGAGTCTCGGGCTGCATCAATACCGAGCCCGTGGCCGAAGCGACCCGTTCCGTCTCGTCTTTGTCGGTTACATCTACCATAACCGCGTTACCTTGCGCGTCTATATGTGTGAGGTTGCTCATTAGGCTTCGCCTGTTAGCAAGACGCGGGTGGCCATCGTAACATCCGCCTGACGCATTAAGGATTCGCCCACCAGAACGCAATGAGCGCCGACGGCAGCCATGCGGTCGAGATCCTGGCGTGAGTTTAACCCGCTTTCTGCGACCAGAATTCGGTCTTTCGGTGCCAATTTCGCTAGTTCTTCTGATGTTGTAATATCAACCTCTAACGTCTTGAGATTACGATTGTTTATGCCGATCATGCGGGAGTTGATGCCGCTGGCGCGCTCAAGTTCCTCGGCGTTGTGAACTTCAATCAACACGTCCATCCCAAGATCAGTTGCGAGCCCGGCGAGTTCGTACGCGACTCTGTCTTCTAGTGCTGCCATGATTAACAAAATACAGTCCGCGCCGATCGCACGAGCCTCGAACACTTGATAAGGATCAAGCATAAAATCCTTGCGAAGGACTGGAAGGCCGGTTGCCATGCGGGCGGCCGTCAGATAGCTGTCCTGTCCCTGGAAATAGTGGATATCGGTCAATACCGACAAACACGTGGCGCCACCGTTCGCATAGGCTCTCGCAATGGCTGCGGGCGCGAAGTCTTCTCGGATCAGACCTTTGCTCGGTGAAGCTTTCTTTATTTCCCCAATCAAGCCGGTTCCGCCCGCGGCGACCTTTGCAGCGAGACTATCCGCGAATCCGCGGATACTAGGCGCACTCGCGGCGCGCTTTTCAATTTCAGCGAGCGGGACTTCGTCTTGGCATCGTGCGACGTGCTCGCGTTTATCCGCGCAGATGCGGGCAAGTGTGTCGCTCATGAGCCGCTCGTGATGGCAGAGAGCTTCTCCAGAGCCGCCGCGGACTTACCGTCGTCGATGGCGGCTGCCGCGACCGAGACGCCGTCGCCGAGTTCCGGCGTTTTTCCCGCGATATAGAGGGCCGCCGCCGCACCAAACAGGGCGATATCCCGAAATGCGCCTTTCTTGCCGCCAAGCAGGTCCCTTATCGAAGCTGCGTTTTCCGCAGGAGTGCCGCCTTTCAAATCGTCGAGGGTTGCTAATGGCAAGCCCGCATCTTTTGGCGAAACCTCCTTCATCGTTACCTTTCCATCCGCCAATTCGGCGACGTAAGAAGAACCGGTTGTCGTCAATTCGTCCAACCCGTCGGCGCCGTGGACAACCCAAGCACGCTCCACGCCCAGATTGCCGAGCACCTGCGCCATGGGTTCGACCCAACGGCGGTCGAATGTCCCCACCAGCAAGCGCTTTACGGAAGCCGGATTGGCCAATGGGCCAAGGATATTGAAAATCGTACGCACGCCCATCTCAACTCGGGCCGGGCCGACATAGCGCATGGCGCTGTGATAGACGGGAGCCAACAAGAATCCAATCCCGGCTTCGCGAATGGCGCGTTCCACCGTGGCAATATCGGCTTCCAAATTGATTCCGAGCTCACTCAAAACATCGGCGGCGCCGGATTTGGACGAAGCCGCGCGATTGCCATGCTTTGCGACGGGAATTCCGCAGCCGGCAACAACGAGAGCAGTTGCCGTCGAAATATTTTGGGTTCCGATACCGTCACCTCCGGTGCCAACCACATCCATCGCGTCGGCGGGTGCTCGAACCGGTAGCATTTTTTCTCGCATGGTGCGGGCTGCGCCGGTAATTTCGTTAACGGTTTCGCCGCGGACCCGCAACGCCATTAGAAAGCCCGCGATTTGCGACGGTGTCGCTTCGCCCGACATGACAATGTTGAACGCTTCAGCCGCCTGAGTTTCGTCCAGGCTTTGGCCCTCAGCGACGATGGCGATCAGTCTTTTGAAGTTTTTATCCGCGTCACTCATTCGATTCTTCGAACCTTTCTTGTCCGACGCGATATTCAGGGTATTCGTAGGGACGGGTCAATACTGCGTCTTCGTTATTTTGCCGAGTCCTTCGGAGTTTGAGGTGAAAACATCTGGTTCCCCTATATCGCGGCGACTAAAGTCAGCCCGAGATTCTCCCGATTAACTGAAAGAATGGTCGCTTTACGATGTCCTGGGATACTGAAATCCGCGAAGTACACAAAAAACGCGAACTCGCGAAGTCCTTGGGCGGGAAAGAGGGCGTCGAACGCCAACACGCAAAAGGTCGATTGACGATACGGGAGCGGGTCGATGGGCTTTTGGATGAAAATTCCTTTCAGGAACTGGGAATGGGCGCAGGAAGCGCCTATCGAGACGATGATGGCAATGTAACAGAGTTTCTGCCGGCGAATTTCGTCTTAGGTTTCGGAAAAGTTGGCGGTCGGGATTGTATTGTCGGCGGTGAAGATTTCACTCTGAAAGGCGGCTCCCCGAATGCGGCAGGGTTGCGCAAAAGCGTATATGCGGAAGAATTGGCACTTAAGTATAAAATGCCACTTATCCGCCTCCACGAAGGCGGTGGCGGTAGCGTGACTGGAGCCGGAGGTGGGAAGGGCGTGCCTGCAACCGTCGGCTCACCGGTGTTCGACGCCCCTCGGTTCAGGTCGGTCGCGCGAACCATGGGAACGGTACCTGTCGCAACGGCGGCATTGGGGCCGGTCGCAGGGCTGCCGGCATCCCGTTTGGTATCGTCGCATTTCTGTGTGATGACGCGGGAAAATTCTCAAGTGTTGGTCGCGGGTCCAGCCGTTGTGGCCCGAGCGCTTGGGGAAAATCTCACGAAGGAAGAGCTCGGCAGTGCCGACGTCCATACCAGAAATGGTGTTGCGGACAATATGGCGAAGGACGAAGTCGACGCTTTAACTCAGATTCGCCAGTTTCTCAGTTATATGCCCAGCAATGTTTGGGAATTAACGCCGGATAGCGACATCAGTGATCCCGTAGACCGGTGCGAAGACGATCTTGCGACGATAATTCCGAAGGATAGGCGCAAGCCCTACGATATGCGAAAATTGATCTCCCTTGTGGTAGACCATGACAGTTTCTTCGAACTCGGTCGGCGCTATGGTCCGGGACAGATCGTCGGGTATGCGCGGTTGAACGGGCAAGTTGTCGGTATTTTTGGTAACGATTGCCGATATTACGCGGGATCGATGACCGCCGCCGGGGCTCAGAAAGTCCGCAAATTCGTGGAGACGTGCGAGACATTCCATATCCCCATCATCGCCTTGGTCGATGAGCCCGGATTTATGATCGGTAGTGAGGCCGAGAAAGAAGGCACCATTAAGTTTGGAACGGCGACTGTCTTGGCGGTCGCCGATTGCAGCGTACCCTGGGCCTCTATTGTCGTGAAGAAATCATATGGCGTCGCGCAGGCGGCTCATTACGGAAATGACGCTTATGTGCTGCTTTGGCCGTCTGCAGAGATGGGAGCTTTACCGCTTGAAGGTGGTGTCGCCGTAGCATTTGGTCGTGAAATCGAAGCCGCTGAGGATCCAGACGCAAAACGCCGCGAGCTTGAGGACATGATGGCGGCAAGATTGTCGCCGTTTCCGCGCGCCGAGTCTTTCTCAGCGCATGACATTATCGATCCCCGGGAAACCCGGCCGATGCTGTGTGCCTGGATCGATAGAGTCCGCCCTTTGTTACCTCAATTGTTGGGCCCGACTCACTTTACGATGAAGCCGTGACCATCAGTACTTCACTCAGTTTAGCCTCTATTATTTGCGCCCAACATGTCGGATGACCGTTACAGAAAGATCGAACGATCGAAGCGACGCGGTCGGCCGATGCCTTTGGCCAAGCGCCGAAGACGCTTGCCGTTGGGCCTGGATCGACTCTTCAAAGAACGCCGATACGTATTTGCGGGTCTGATCGTTTTCTTTGTGCTGGGTGCTTCGATTGGCGGTTATCTGGGCTCTCAATCAAAAGACAGGCCCGCGGACAATACGAGGCCAGACGCGGCTTCGAATAAAACGCAAGTCCCTGCTAAACCTACCGCTAACGCCACTGTAAGAGCTTATGCGTATAGCACGCCTTTGAAACGAACAGAGGTGAATTCGGCGCCGGTGAGTTACAAGGGAAAATCTAATCCGAAACCGGTAGCGGAACCGCAAACACAAGCCCCCCCGGTAAATCCCGAAAGCGAGCGTCCATCGAAACAGAAATTGGCTTCGGTAACACAGAACAGACCCAACGTCACAAATCCAAGGATCGCAATTGTCATCGACGACTTGGGCATTGATCAAAAACGCACGCGCAACGCCATTGCCTTGAAGGCGCCGCTGACAATGGCCTTCCTGCCGTATGGATATAACCTAAGAGTGTTGACGAAAGATGCGCTGAGTGCGGGGCACGAACTCATCGTTCATTTGCCGATGCAACCAATAGCAGCCGATGCTAATCCGGGGCCAAACGCGCTGCTGCATCATCTAGACGAAGATGAAATTCGCAGCAGGCTTGCTTGGAATCTGTCACAATTTGACGGCTTCGTCGGAATTAACAATCACATGGGCAGCGATTTTACCACTTGGGACGAAGGCATGTCCGTCGTGTTGGGGGAAATCAAGGCGCGCGGCCTTTTTTACCTCGACTCACTTACGAGTCCAAACTCCGTCGCCAAGGCCGTTGGTCGACGGGAAGGACTTAGCATTATGGTACGCGACGTCTTTCTGGATAACGTACCGGACGAGGCGCGTATCCTTGCCCAATTATTGGAACTTGAAAAGATCAGTCGGCGGCGCGGCTATGCCATTGGTATCGGGCATCCGTACGACGCCACTGTGGCAGCCCTTTCGGAATGGCTCAGAACTTTACCCGATAAGGGGATGGTCTTGGTGCCGTTAAGTAAGGTGCGAGGGCGCTAACCCAATCGGCATTTAATTCTGACGGCCGTAACTGCTGTCGTCAGCGAATAGCTGCTGCAAAGCAGCATTATTTATGACCGCCCCATGCGAATCGCGAAGCGCTTGATTGTATTGATATAAAATATCACTGGTTATCGACCCACGTAGATTTTGTGCGAGACCACGATATCCCTCGACGTCCGTATTGGGCCTTGCTGTTTGAATTTCGGTCAGTTTCGCGACGATGAACCGGTCTCCGGCGCGGCCGACGGCAACCTTGCCGGTCGTCTTAAAGCTGAATAATTGACTGACGACGTCAAAGGGAAGATTGGACCGTGCTGCGCCGTCTTGACGGGTGATTGGATTGGTCGGGACAAGGGCTTGGCCTTCCGCTTCCGGGATGTCCTTCAACTCGCGTCCAGCTTCCAAAGCCTGAGCGAGACTTTTGGCACGAACCTCTGCAAGTTCGATCCGTTTTTGATGTTTCCAGGACGCCACGACGCGGTCTTTCACGGTATCGACCGATTGCAGTGCAGCCGGCGTGATCCCTGAGACCCGAATGATGAAAAATCCACCGTCTTGGTCTGTGCTCGTGAGCGTACCGGGCTCATTGATTCCCGCAGCGAAAACATTCTCCATGAAAGGCGCGCCCGGTAGGTCTTTAACTTCATTCCCAGTCGCGTCACGCCCGGCCGCGTCAATACTCGGCAGTGATTTCAATGTGAGACCAAGACTGCGTGCGGCAGCTTCCAACGAGGCACCGGAGCCAATGGCATCTTCAAGTTTGTTCGCGGCGCGATAGACGTCGTCGACAGCTTTCTCGGCACTGAGTTCTTGTGTCAAACGCTCCCTCGCGTCGGAGAGTCTGGCTTCTCGGCCCGCATTGATCTTTTCAACCTTGAAAATATGCCAACCGAACGGTCCTTTCAGCGGTTTAGACGCTTCACCATTCGAAAGTTGGAATACATCCGGCGACAACTCCGCCGGCAAATCACCTTTCGAGATTTCACCGAGGTCAATACTCGCTGATGTCTGACCGGCGATATCTTTGGCAACGGTCGCGAAATCCTCGCCGGCGTCCAAGCGTTCTTTTGCGGTCTTTGCTTGATCTTCCGCCGTGACCACCATCTGCAAGACTTTACGGGTTTCGGGAACGCTGAATTCCTGCGCGCGTTCTTCAAAGGCAGCGACGAGTTCATCATCGGAGATCGTGATGCGTTTCGCGAATATTCCGGCGGAGAGATCGATAAAATGCACCGCACGGCGTTCCGGTGCGGTGAACTCGGCTTCGTTGGCTTTGTGGTATTCGTTCAGGTCCGAGAGCGTAGGCTCCGCGACTTTAGCGGTGGGGTTGACACGAATATTGGTTATTCCGGCCACACGTTTTTCCTCACGCCAACCGTAGAGGGCATCGGCCACCGATTTTGGAACTTGAATTGTCGTCGAAATACTATCGAGCGCTTGATTGCGGGCAATATCTTGGCGCAATTCGACGACATACATGTCCTCGGTCATGCCATTGGCGCGCAGCAATTGTTCGAACTGTATCCGGTCGAATGTTCCCAAACTGCCACGAAACGCCGGGTTAGAACGGATGTCTTCGGCGATATTCGCATCGCTGGCCGTCAATCTACGCTCAAATACCTCTGCATCGAAGCTGGCTCGGCTGACCATGTTTTGAACCACTCGGTCGATTAGACCGAGCTGACGTGCTCGTTCCGGGTCGACATTCATTCGGCGCAGGCGATTTAATTCGCGTTGATATTCATTGCTAACCTGTTGCGCGCCAATTTTTATGGGTCCGACTTCCGCTACGGTGCCGCCAAATAAACCACCGGTGAAGACGTCACCCATGCCCCAAAGAGCAAAGCTCATAACCAGCAATCCGAAGAGCACTTTCACGAAAATGGAACCAATCGAATTTCGAAGAGATTGAAGCATGGTGATATGCAACCGTTGTTAGCGTGAAGAGTGCCGGATAAGGCGGCTCGTATTTTGATGCGCATGATAGTGAGCGCGCAATTGACCCGCAACCGACAATAGCGTCATCCGAATTTACGACAAATGAGGACATCAAGGGCGTGGTTCCAGCAACGGACGCATGCTATTTAGAGTTTAAAGCTGAAGAGAGAATTAACCGGTAAATGGGGGAGAAATAAGGCAATGACGCGGATGCTTATCGCAGGTAACTGGAAAATGAACGGCGAGCTGGACATGGCGCGTGAGCTGGCCGTGGCGATTAAAGAGGGAAGCTCCGCGCATAACTGCGAGTATCTACTTTGTCCGCCGGCGACCGCTCTCTCCAGCGTGGCGGAGCAGTTGAAGGATTCCGGTGTTTCGCTTGGTGGGCAGGATTGCCATGCAGAAGCGTCCGGTGCGCACACCGGCGATATCTCCGTTGGTATGTTGTCCGATATTGGTTGCCAATATGTGATTGTGGGACATTCAGAGCGACGATCCGATCACAGGGAATCGGATGCAGTTGTGAAAGCGAAGGCGGAGGCCGCACAGGCAGGTGGTCTAACGGCGATAATTTGCGTTGGCGAGAGCGACAGCCAGCGCGAATCCGGCGAGGCGCTTTCTGTTGTGGAAGGTCAGGTAACAAATAGCCTGCCGAACGGTGCGACGTCGTCGAATACGGTTATCGCCTATGAGCCTGTTTGGGCTATCGGTACAGGCAAAGTGCCGACTTTGGATCAAATCACTGAAATGCATCTGCACATACAATCCGTTTTGAAGCGTGAGATGGGCGGTAATTCGCCGGAATCGACCAAATTGCTCTATGGTGGCTCGGTGAATGCGAAGAATGCCGATGAAATTTTGCAGTGCGATGGTGTGACGGGAGCTCTGGTTGGGGGAGCTAGTCTCCAAGCCGATAGTTTTCTCGCAATCGGACAAAGTTGCCCCTAGCCATCGCACGCAAGACCGATTAAATACTTCGCCAATCGGGCGCCGGTGCCTCATCGAACGAAAGCGTGTTCAGTTGACCACTATTTTACTCGTCATCCATCTCTTAATCGCCATCGCATTGGTGGTTGTCGTCTTGCTACAGCGGAGCGAGGGTGGCGGGCTTGGTATTGGCGGTGGAGGAGGCAGTGGTTCCGGTTTGGTGAGCGTGCGCGGAACCGCGAATCTCCTAACCCGCGCGACCGCTATATTGGCCGCATGCTTTATGCTCACGAGTCTTAGCTTAGCGATTTTAGCCGGCCATACGGGAGAGCGATCCTCGGTGCTCGACACGCAGCGCCCGCAATCCGAAACGGTTGCACCGAAGCCATCAGAACCTTCCGTGCCGCTTTCGAAATAGACGCTAAAACGAGAACGATTTAACAAGATGAACCGCCTGACCGCGAAAATCCAAGACAGCCCGGCATCCGGAGGGTTGGCATGACGCGGTTCGTCTTTATTACTGGCGGAGTTGTCTCTTCACTGGGGAAAGGACTTTCCTCGGCAGCGCTCGGCGCATTATTGCAGTCGCGTGGGTATAAGGTTCGGTTGCGTAAGCTCGATCCTTATCTAAACGTCGATCCTGGCACGATGAGTCCTTATCAGCATGGTGAAGTTTATGTGACTGACGACGGTGCTGAAACCGATCTCGATCTCGGACACTATGAGCGATTTACGGGTGTCTCGGCCCGGAAGAGTGACAACGTCACTACCGGTCGAATTTATTCCACCGTCATCGCCAGAGAGCGGCGAGGCGATTATCTCGGCGGTACCGTGCAGGTCATCCCGCATGTTACCGATGCGATCAAAGAATTCATCACCAGCGATATTACCGACGAAGATTTCGTGCTGTGCGAGATTGGCGGCACGGTCGGCGATATTGAAGGTCTGCCGTTCCTCGAGGCCATCCGTCAGCTACGCAACGAGCAGGGCCGTGAGAACACGATGTTCATACACGTCACCTTGGTTCCGTTCCTGGGTGCGGCCGGAGAACTGAAGACCAAACCGACGCAGCATTCAGTGAAAGAACTCCTGAGCGTTGGTATCCAACCTGACCTTCTGTTGTGTCGCTGTGAGCGCGAGATTGCCGCCGATGCCCGGCGTAAACTAGCACTCTTCTGCAATGTGCAGGAATCATGCGTTATTCCGGCCGAAGACGTTGGTACAATTTATCAAGTACCAATTACGTATCACGAGCAGGGGTTCGATACCGAAGTGCTCACCCATTTCGGATTGACCGAAGAGCGTGATCGGGAAATCGACTTGTCGCGATGGACCGGGATTGTGCGCTCCATCCTCAATCCCGAAGGTGAAGTGAATATTGCGATTGTCGGTAAGTACACGAACCTAATCGATGCCTATAAGTCCCTGAGCGAAGCGCTGACCCATGGGGGAATCGCCAACAATGTTCGCGTGAACGTTCAATGGATCGAAGCGGAAATTTTCGAACAGGAAGACCATATTCACGAGCTGGAGAATTGCCACGGCATCTTGGTGCCCGGCGGTTTTGGAGAAAGAGGGGCCGAGGGCAAGATCCAAGCCGCACAATTCGCGCGGCGGCGTAAGGTGCCTTATTTCGGCATCTGTTTTGGTATGCAGATGGCGGTGATTGAGGCTGCCAGGAACCTTTCCGGTATTCCCGAGGCAAACAGTACCGAGTTCGGCGAATGCAAGGAACCGGTGGTCGGATTGCTGACTGAATGGATTCAGGGGAACGCATTGGAGCAACGCGAGGCCGATGACGAAAAGGGTGGGACGATGCGCTTGGGCAGTTTCCCATGCCGGCTTGAACCAGGCAGCCGGATTGCCGAAATATACGAGGGCGAGCGCGAGATTAACGAGCGTCACCGCCATCGGTTCGAAGTGAATGTGAATTACCGCCAACGTTTAGAAGATGCGGGCCTTCATTTCTCGGGTATGTCACCGGATAAACGGCTTCCCGAGATTGTCGAACTCCGCGATCATCCTTGGTATATCGGCGTGCAATTTCATCCAGAGTTAAAATCCCGGCCTTTTGCGCCGCATCCATTGTTTACGAGCTTTGTAAAAGCGGCCGTCGATCAAGCACGATTGGTCTAATACTGGAAAACCCCAAATGACGACGCATAAGCGTGTAGCGATTGGCCCCGTTTCCGTTGCCAACGATCTGCCATTGACGTTAATTGCCGGACCTTGCGCGATCGAAAGCCGCTCTCATGCGCTGGAGATGAGCCAAGCGCTCCGGGAGATGACAGACCGAATCGGCATGGGGTTTATCTATAAATCCTCATTCGATAAAGCTAATAGGACGTCCAATAGCAGTCCACGCGGCATGGGGTTGGACGAGGCGTTGCCGATTTTCAACGAAGTCAGAGAAACCCAAGGCTGCCCTGTCCTCACTGATGTACACGAGCCAGGACAATGTGCTCCCGTCGCTGAAGCGGTGGATGTATTGCAGATTCCGGCCTTTCTCTGCCGCCAGACGGATTTGCTCTT
Source organism: Alphaproteobacteria bacterium (assembly GCA_049601975.1). Taxonomy (GTDB): domain Bacteria; phylum Pseudomonadota; class Alphaproteobacteria; order UBA8366; family UBA8366; genus UBA6544. The sequence continues at coordinate 71,523 of JBMYRC010000002.1, forward strand.
GGCGGCGGCGAAGACCGGTAAGGCAGTGAACGTCAAAAAAGGTCAATTCCTCGCGCCCTGGGACATGAAACAGGTCGTGGCGAAGTTGGCGGATGCAGGGAATGAAAACATCATGTTGACCGAACGTGGAGCCAGTTTCGGCTACAACACATTGGTTAGCGATATGCGCTCGCTGCCGATTATGGCACAAAATGGCTATCCCATCGTCTTTGATGCGACCCATTCGGTGCAACAACCGGGGGGGCAAGGAACGACATCGGGTGGCCAACGGGAGTTTGTCCCGGCTTTGGCCAGAGCCGCTATCGCCGTCGGTGTCGCCGCAGTATTTATCGAAACCCATCAGGATCCCGATACAGCACCCTCCGATGGGCCCAATATGGTGCCCCTCAATGAACTCGAAAAATTGCTTTCGCAGCTCATTGAGTTCGATCAAATCTCAAAGGCGCACCCTCTGAATATTTGACGATACCATCGACGCAACTTGGAGCCAAACCAATGACCGCAATAACCGAATTGCAGGCACGCGAAATTCTCGACAGTCGAGGCAATCCGACGGTTGAGGTCGATGTTTTTCTCGAAGACGGTGCGTTTGGCCGCGCCGCTGTTCCGTCCGGTGCATCTACTGGCGCGCATGAGATGCTTGAACTTCGAGATGGCGGGGACAGGTATGGCGGAAAAGGCGTCCAAAAGGCGGTCGACGCGGTGAACGGCGATATATTCGACGCTCTATCCGGTGCAGAGGCGGAAGATCAAAGGAATATCGATCAAATTTTGTTGGATTTGGACGGTACGGAAAATAAGGCTCGGTTGGGGGCCAATGCGATATTAGGAGCGTCGCTTGCGGTTGCGCGGGCGGCAGCGGAATCGCACGACCTGCCGATATACGCTTATATCGGCGGGATCTGGGCGAATCTCTTACCAGTGCCGATGATGAATATTGTAAACGGCGGCGCACATGCGGATAACGCCGTCGATATCCAAGAATTCATGATCATGCCGCTCGGAGGTGAGACATTCTCGGAAGCGCTTCGGATGGGTGCCGAAGTGTTTCATGCACTGAAGTCCACGCTTTCCGATGCAGGACACAGCACAAATGTCGGTGACGAAGGTGGCTTTGCACCGGCGTTGAGCTCCACGACCGAGGCTTTGGACTATATCCAGAAGGCTATCGAACGGGCAGGGTACACTTGCGGTGACGATATTTGCCTGGCGCTCGATTGCGCGGCGACTGAATTTTATATTGACGGTGCCTATCGCTTGTATGGCGAAGGAAAGACTCTTGATGCGGCGGGAATGGCCGATTACTTGGAAAACCTTGTGAAGAATTATCCGATCGTTTCGATCGAAGATGGCATGGCCGAAGATGATTGGGACGGATGGCGGGTTTTGACCGATAAAATCGGCGACACAACTCAATTGGTCGGCGACGATCTATTCGTCACGAACCCGAAGCGTCTAGCTGACGGCATCGAACGGGGGACCGCCAACTCGATTTTGGTGAAGGTCAATCAAATTGGTACGTTGAGCGAGACCCTGGACGCGGTTGAACTAGCGCATCGCTCCGGTTATACGGCGGTTATGTCGCATCGCTCGGGTGAAACAGAGGATACGACGATCGCGGATATCGCTGTTGCCACTAATTGCGGTCAGATTAAAACTGGATCTCTCTCTCGCTCCGACCGATTGGCTAAGTACAATCAGCTGCTACGAATTGAGGAACGCCTGGGAAGTGCTGCAAAATTTGCGGGCCGAGCAGCCTTAAAATAGATGAAACGGGGAGATAATCCCAGAGTAAACAAAAGCGGGACTAAAGATATCTTCATTAATTATAGGTAATACTATTTTCAACAACTTAATATTACCTAGCATTTACTTATTATATTGACGGTATATTTCGTATCGTCCATTATCTTTATATGCTTCCACTTGGAAAGATAACGGACTTCACCCGACTGATTACGCCTCCTGTCATTGGGGCGCTCGTTGTTGGTTATTTTGCATATCATTCGCTTAAAGGGGATCACGGCCTCAGTGCTTACTTGCTGTTGACGGCAGAAGTCATCAAGGCGGAGAGCGTTTTAGCAGAGAGAGTCGGAGAGCGTACGCTCATCGAACGTCGGACCAAATTACTGGGCCCGGAAAACCTCGATTTGGACACTCTTGACGAGCGGGCGAGGGCGGACTTGAACCTTTTAGAAGAGGATGAACGGGTTATTTTGGATTGAGCTTTTGTTCACAGAACTGCGAACGAAAATTTCCTCATTTCGGATGCTCAACGAGTCGACTGCAAAAGAAGTTTTTATCCGCGCGGCTAGCGATATGATACTAGAATGCTAATTAACACTAGATATTGTGTTTTGATCTTAAGTCTTGCCTCTTTATCCAAATCAATACGAAAGAATGCAGCATGAATGATTGGAAAAAAATACACCTCGATGAACCCGATATGTGGCCAAAAGACGTCATCGTAAAGATGGAAGCTAGCCACGATGATGCTCGAGGGTCGATCCAACCGCTCTATGACCTGCCGACCAAAAGCGTCGTATTGATCTCGTCGAAAAAAGGAACCGTGCGCGCCAATCACTACCATCTGACGGATTGGCACTACTGCTATGTCACCGAGGGTGAAATTGACTATTATCATCGTCGGCACGGGTCAGAGGAAGCGCCGGAACTTTTAACCGTGAAAGCTGGAGAGCTGTTTTTCACGCCGCCCATGGTCGACCATGCAATGGTCTTCACTCAAGACACGACGTTCTTCACTTTCGGGCGCAACCCCAGAGACCAAGAATCTTACGAGGCGGATGTACGAAGGATTGAAATGATAGATCCCGCGACAATCAAGGTATAACCCTGGATATGCCGACGTGCCGGCTTCGTTCGGATTGCCGCCTGTGTAATAACGATGGATTGCAGGTCGTTTGTACTTTGTCGTCCACACCGCCCGCGAATGATTTTCGACCGGCTTCTTCATTAAATGAAATTCAAGATGTGTTCCCGCTGGAGCTGATGCTCTGCGACGAATGCGGACATCTACAACTCGGCCATGTTGTTGACCCGGAAAGCCTTTTTTCCGATTATGTATATGTTTCCGGCACGTCTCCTAGTTTCGTTGCTCATTTTGATGCCTATGCAAATACCGTGTGGTCCATGGGGGCTGGTGCTGCAAATGATTTAGTTGTCGATATTGGCTCTAACGATGGCACGCTCCTCAAATCATTTCGAGAAATGGGCGCGCGAATTCAAGGAATCGATCCCGCACAGAAAATTGCAAACGCCGCAAATAAGAGCGGTGTGCCGACCATTGCAGCTTTCTTTTCGAGCGAGATCGCCGCGCGGATTGTCGAAGAAGAAGGGCAAGCTCAAATCATAACGGCGAACAATGTGTGCGCTCATATCGACAATCTCAGCAGCGTAGTGGAGGCTGTTGTCACACTCTTGGCCCCCGACGGTCTATTCGTCTTCGAAGTGTCTTACCTATTGGATGTCATAGAGAAAACGCTGTTCGACACCGTCTATCATGAGCATTTGGACTACCACGCATTGAAGCCATTGGTGCCCTTTTTACAAACGCACGGCTTACACCTGTTTCATGCAGAGCGAATTCCCAGTCATGGCGGTTCCATTCGAATATTTGCGGCACCGGAGGCAAGCGGACGTAGAACGAGCGATGAACTAATGGCGTTACTTGCCGCCGAGGATACCAGTGGACTGGCGGAACCGGGTGTCTATGGGGAGTTCTCTCGCAAGATCCAAAATGCGGGAAATGAACTTAGTCGATTGATAGAGACGGCGCGCGCGGAAGGCCGCCGAATGGCGGGATATGGCGCTCCAGCCAAAGCGACAACGCTGATGTATCAGTTCGGCCTCAAACCGGAAGATTTAGCCTACATCGTGGATGATAGCCCTTGGAAACAAGGTCTCCATAGTCCCGGTTTGAATATTCCTGTTGTTCCAGCCACCCGGTTAATCGAAGACCCGGTCGACGATTTACTCATTCTGGCGTGGAATTTTGCGGAACCAATCATTGAAAATAATCGGCAATTCTTGCATTCGGGCAATCGTTTTGTCGTTCCCTTGCCCACATTAAAGGTAGTGAGTGCGGATAGTGAATAATTCCTTATTTCTCGACGGTGATCTCGCTGAAATTGTCGCCAGATTACCACCGGAGTTTACGAATTTAGCCGGAAAACGCGTACTCATCGCGGGCGGGGCAGGTTTCCTTGGGCGATATTTTCTTGCGGTTTTTAAAAAGTTAAACGAGGAGGTCCTAGATCAACCGTGCAAGGTTTGCATGTTGGATAATTTTCGGGTCGCGGATCCAAAACTCTTGGACGAACTCGGCGATTGGGGCGAACTGCTCCATGCCGATATCTGTCGCGATCCGCTTCCGGACGGCGAATTCGACTGGTTTATTCATGCCGCGGGAATCGCCAGTCCCTTCTATTATCGCGCCTATCCGTTGGAAACCTTGGAAGTCGCGACCGTCGGGACGCAACGGTTGTTGGAATGTGCAAAAAATTCGAATGCACGGTTCGTCTATTTCTCTTCAAGTGAAATTTATGGTGATCCAGACCCAGGTCACGTGCCGACGATGGAGAGTTATCGGGGCAATGTCTCAACTTTAGGCCCAAGAGCATGTTACGACGAAGGGAAAAGGGTAGGGGAGACGTACTGCTACATCTATCATGATTATTTTGGAGTCCACACTAATATCATCAGACCTTTCAATGTTTACGGCCCCGGAATGCAGAAATCAGATTATCGGGTTATGCCGAATTTCGCAGCCCAAGTTGCCGCCGGTGATCCGTTGATGATCTATGGCGACGGCCAGCAGACCCGGACATTTTGCTATATTGTCGACGCCATGGTTGGGTTTTTCCGCATTGTGCTCAAAGGTGTGCCAGGGGAAGCCTACAACATCGGCAATCCAAACCCCGAAGTATCGATGAACATTCTCGCCGATACGTTTAAAAGCATGAGTCCTGTCGACGTCTCGATGCAAATGACAGAATATCCGGAATCTTATCCTGCAGACGAACCCATGCGCCGGTGTCCCGATATTCGTAAGGCTGAATTGCAATTGGATTTTCGCCCAACAGTCAGTTTGGAAGACGGCGTGAGGCGCTTCTTGTCTTGGTCAATTCCGAGGTATCGCTCGGAACTTGCCTCTTCCTTCTGATCATGGGGGAAACAACGTCCCTAGCAGTTGTCGGCTCAGGGCCTTGGGCTCAACGGCATATGGCGACGATTTCCGCGACACCGGGACTGCAGCTCGCTGGTGTTGTCAGTTCTTCCTTATCCGATCAACCGCGCACGCTCCATGGCGATATCGTCCCAAACGAAATCTGGTCGGACATTGACCGGATGCTGCTCGATAAGAACCGACCCGACGGCATCATCCTGGCGACGGCGCCACAGCATATGCTGGAGGATTGCGGAAGACTGCTTAGTGAAGGCATTCCGGTGCTCGCGGAAAAGCCGCTGACCTTATCGGCCAGTGATGCGCAATGGATCGTTGAGCAAGCAGAGCGTGTGAATGGATTAATCATGGTGAATCTGATTCATCTATTTAGCTCCGGATATTCTGCCTTGAAGCGTCACCTAGAGGATATTGGAGCACTCGAGGAACTGTCTTCCGAGGGCGGTAACCAGGGGCCGTTCCGTAAGTATATGTCGAGTCTTTGGGACTACGGTCCGCATGAACTCGCATTCGCATTGGATTTAGCGAAATCGTCACCGATAGAACTCACGGTAAACCTTCTATCCGGCGATAGGCACCGTCATGTCATTGATGTCAAAATGGAATTCCCAAACGGAATGCGTGCGAACTTAAAATTCGGTAATATGATGGCGGAGAAACGGCGCCGTCTTCGCTGCAAGGGGGAGGTCGGCATGTTGGAACTTCAAGATCATCCGGCACCAAACCTGCGTCTGAACCACAAAGTTCTCCCGTTATTTGGTCCGCTTCCTCTCGATAACGTCCACAGTCACTTTGTGAAGAGCATGGCAGCGGGAACGGATTCTATAGGAACCGCTGCTTTGGCGTGTGAAATTAACAACGTGATCGAGAGAATTGAATCTAAAATTTGATCTCAGAGTTCCCTGAAGAATGGATCTGTTGAATCTATCGAGTAAATTTGTTCCGAATGAATGCTCGATCTGCTAAACTCTCATATATTAGAATCAGAAAATTACCGATATTTAACTAATGTTCGGTTAATTCATGAATAATTCATTAATTTCAATTAGATAATATTATATTGAAGAATCCGCTATTTCGCATTACTTGATAGCGGTCGGGAACCAAGGCGTCGAAATCGACGTAGTCAGGGAGTCCAAATGGCGGCGAAAGAGCGGGCCAGAACGCGCGCAACGGCAAAGAAGAATTCCAGCGCAGCGTCTAAAGACGAATTATTACAATATTACAATGACATGCTTTTGATTCGACGCTTCGAAGAGAAAGCCGGGCAATTGTACGGCATGGGGTTAATAGGCGGGTTTTGCCATTTGTATATCGGCCAAGAAGCTGTCGTTGTCGGTATACAATCAACGCTGAAAGACGGCGATGCCGTCATCACCAGCTATCGTGATCACGGCCATATGCTGGCCTGCGGGATGGATGCCAGAGGCGTTATGGCCGAGCTAACAGGACGCGCCGGAGGGTATTCCAAAGGTAAAGGCGGCTCGATGCATATGTTCAGCCGCGAAAAGAATTTTTACGGCGGGCACGGTATCGTCGCGGCACAAGTGCCGATCGGTGCGGGTATCGCTTTCGCCCATAAATATAATCAAACCGACCTCGTCAGCGTCACATATTTCGGCGACGGCGCCATCAATCAAGGCCAAGTCGGTGAAACGCTGAACATGGCGGGATTGTGGGATTTACCGGCGATTTTTGTGATCGAAAACAATAAATATGCCATGGGGACAAGTCAGGAACGAGCCTCGGCCGGTAGCGACCTTTTTAACCGCGGTAAACCATATGGCATTCCCGGCAAGCAGGTTGACGGCATGGACGTGCTTGCGGTGCGGGAGGCGGCAGCGATCGCTGTTGCGCACTGTCGGGCGGGGAAAGGGCCTTACGTCCTGGAGATGCAAACCTACAGATATCGCGGTCACTCAATGTCGGATCCGGCGAAATATCGTAGCCGCGAAGAGGTCAGCAAAGTTCGATCGGAGCGCGATCCCATCGACCGCATGCGGGGTTGGTTAATTGACGAAAAAGTCGCCTCAGAAGACGAACTCAAGGAAATCGACCGCAAGATCAAGGATATCGTGTCGGATGCCGCGGAATTCGCACAAAACAGCCCGGAACCCGATCCATCGGAACTCTATACCGATGTCTTGGTTGAAGCGTAGGCCAGGGGAGCAACGGAAATGCCAGTAGAGATATTGATGCCCGCGCTTTCGCCGACCATGACGGAAGGCAAGCTTGCCAAGTGGCTGAAAGCCGAAGGCGACGATGTTACCGCGGGAGACGTGATAGCAGAGATCGAAACAGATAAGGCGACGATGGAAGTGGAAGCGGTCGACGAGGGTAAACTCGGTAAAATTTTGGTCGCCGAAGGTGCCGAAGGTGTCGCTGTAAACACGCCAATTGCCGTTATTTTGGGTGAGGGAGAAAGCGCCGATGATGTTGCCGCGAGTCCGGCGCCCAAGGCACCTGCGCCGCAGCCTGCGGCACAGGAGCCGGTGGCGGTTGTGTCCACTCCGGTAAGTGCGCCCGTCGTGGCAAACACGCAGGCCGAGCCCGATTGGGACGGTGAGACAGTCACGATGACCGTACGTGAGGCCTTGCGCGACGCGATGGCGGAGGAAATGCGGCGTGAAGAGGCCGTATTCCTGATGGGCGAGGAAGTCGCCCAATATCAGGGAGCCTATAAGATTAGCCAAGGCTTGCTAGAAGAATTCGGCGAACGCCGGGTCATCGATACACCGATCACCGAACATGGGTTTTCCGGCGTCGGCGTCGGTGCCGCGTTTATGGGATTGCGTCCCATCGTAGAGTTCATGACCTTTAATTTCGCCATGCAAGCCGTGGATCATTTGATCAACTCCGCCGCAAAGACGCTGTATATGTCCGGTGGCCAAATGGGGTGCCCAATTGTGTTTCGGGGGCCGAATGGTGCCGCGTCACGGGTTGGCGCGCAGCATTCCCAATGCTATGCCAGTTGGTATGCTCATTGCCCGGGATTGAAAGTGGTCTCACCCTATTCGGCGGCGGATGCAAAGGGCCTCCTCAAATCGGCCATACGGGACCCCAACCCCGTTTTAGTTCTTGAAAACGAGATGTTGTACGGAAACAGCTTCGAGGTCCCGGTCAGCGACGATTGGATTGTTCCGATTGGCAGCGCGAATGTCGTGCGGGAAGGAACCGATGTTACGCTGATTGCTTTCTCGATCATGGTCGGCAAGGCGCTTGAGGCGGCGGATGCACTTGCCTTGGAAGGGATCAGCGCGGAAGTTATCGATCTTCGCAGTATTCGACCGCTCGACACCGAAACCATCGTCAAATCGGTTCAAAAGACCAATCGCATCGTCAGTTGCGAAGAAGGTTGGCCATTCGCGGGTATCGGGTCAGAAATCGCCGCGCTGATGATGGAAGCGGCTTTCGACTGGCTCGATGCGCCGATGGCGCGAGTTTGCTCAGAGGATGTACCGTTGCCTTATGCGGCCAATCTCGAGGCGCTTGCCCTACCGCAATCAGGACAGATCGTCGATGCCGCTAAAAACGTCTGCTATCGCTCTTAGGGCGGAGGAAAACAATGCCAGTCAAAATACTTATGCCCGCTTTGTCCCCGACCATGACCGAAGGGACGTTGGCGAAATGGCTCGTCGGAGAAGGCGATACCGTGAATTCCGGCGACGTGATTGCCGAAATCGAAACCGATAAAGCCACGATGGAAGTTGAAGCCGTCGAGGAAGGGAAACTCGGCAAGATCCTAGTTGCCGAGGGCACTGAAGGCGTTGCCGTCAACAACGTCATCGCCTTATTGCTCGAAGAAGGTGAGGACGATAACGCCTTGGCTGGTGTCGATGTCTCGGCTGCACCGAGCGGCAATGGTGGCACTCCACCTGCGGCCGGGGCGACACCAGCGCCCGCGGTAGCTGCACCGGCACCCGCGGCATCACCTACCCCACAAGCGGCTCCGCCGGTCGCTGCTGCGCCTGCTGCGGCCTCTGGCGCACGGGTCGTCGCCAGCCCATTGGCGCGCCGAATGGCTTCTCAAGCGGGGCTTGATTTGGCAGGCGTGGCTGGGACCGGCCCTAATGGCAGAATCGTGAAGGCGGATGTCGAAGCGGCATTGTCCGGCGGCGGTGCTACAGCGACTGCAGTGGCGGCCCCCTCGGCATCCCCCGCCGTTGCGCAGGCAGCCCCGACGACGGCGGAGAAGTTGCCGTTCGAGCCGGATTTCGAGCTCGAATCGCTCTCGACGATGCGCAAGACAATCGCGCGGCGGCTCACGGAATCAAAGCAGCAGATTCCGCATTTCTATCTTACAGTTGATTGTGAGATTGATGAGCTGTTGGCGATGCGGAAAACCCTAAATGACAAGGCGGACGGCGCCTACAAGCTCTCAGTCAATGATATGGTCATTAAGGCTGCGGCGATCGCGCTTCGGCGCGTGCCGAAAGCCAATGCATCTTGGACCGACGAGGGTGTAAAACTTTATAAATCCGCGGATATCTCGGTAGCAGTCGCCATCGAAGGCGGCTTGATTACACCGGTCGTGCGGCAGGCGGATAATAAGGGGCTTGAGGCCATATCCTCCGAGATGAAATCACTCTCCGAGAAAGCGCGCGACGGCAAGCTGGGCCCTGAAGAATATCAAGGCGGCACGTTTAGTATCTCCAATCTCGGCATGTACGGGATTAAGGAGTTCAGCGCGGTCATCAACCCGCCGCAGGCTTGTATCCTGGCGGTCGGTGCTGGCGCACAGCAGCCTGTCGTCAAAGACGGAGCGCTTGCGGTCGCAACGGTTATGTCCTGTACGCTTTCGGTCGATCATCGTGCGGTCGACGGGGCCATCGGCGCCGAATATCTCAGCGCCTTTAAGCGGCTCATCGAAGATCCGCTCAGCATGCTGCTCTAAGGAGTTCCCATGGCGGATCAAAAATTCGATCTCATTGTCGTCGGCGGCGGTCCCGGTGGCTATGTCGCGGCCATTCGCGCGGCGCAATTGGGCATGAAGACAGCCCTTGTCGAGGGACAGCATCTGGGTGGTATTTGTCTTAATTGGGGCTGTATTCCAACCAAAGCACTGCTCCGCACTGCCGAAGTGTATCGCAACATTCAGCATGCGGAGGCCTATGGCATCACGGTTCAAGGCGCCTCCGTCGACTTGAAGAAGGTTGTCGCGCGCTCACGCAAAGTGGCGGCTCAATTGAATGGTGGTGTCGGGCATCTCTTGGAAAAGAATAAGGTTGAAGTCATCGACGGCTGGGGCAAGCTTGAGGATGGAACCAAGGGTGCCCACAAGCTTTCCGTAGAGAAAGACGGCAAGAAGATAGCCGACCTCACGGCGACGCACATCATATTGGCGACGGGGGCCAGAGCTCGGTCTTTGCCGGGGTTGGAGCCTGACGGCAAATTGGTTTGGACGTATAAAGAAGCCATGGTGCCGGAAGCAATGCCGAAATCGATCCTGGTGGTCGGGTCAGGCGCCATCGGCATCGAATTCGCGAGTTTCTATCGCAATCTTGGTGTCGACGTAACCGTGGTCGAGGTCATGGATCGCGTCTTGCCGGTCGAGGACGAGGAGATTTCAGCCTTGGCGCAAAAGTCCTTCGAAAAAGACGGGATGAAGATCATTACCGGCGCACAAGTCAAAGCGCTGAAGAAATTGGCCAATTCCGTGACCGCAACGGTCGATAAAGCGGGCAAGAGTCAGGATATTACCGTAGACAGAGTGATCTTGGCAGTTGGGATCGTCGGTAATGTTGAGGATATTGGTCTCGAAAGCACCAAGGTGAAGGTCGACCGCGGCCATATCGAGACCGATCAGTGGCTCGAGACCGCCGAAGCGGGCGTCTACGCCATTGGCGATGTTACCGGTCCGCCCTGGCTGGCCCATAAGGCAAGCCATGAAGGCATTATTTGTGTTGAGAAAATCAAAGGCGAGAAAGACGTCCATCCGTTGAACACATTGAATGTGCCGGGTTGCACCTATTGTCTGCCGCAGGTCGCCTCTGTCGGGCTTACGGAAGCCAAGGCCAAAGAAGCCGGCTATGAAGTTCGTGTCGGACGCTTTCCTTTCATGGGGAATGGCAAGGCGATAGCCTTGGGAGAGCCGGAAGGGCTGGTAAAGACGGTGTTTGATGCCAAGACCGGCGAATTGTTGGGTGCGCATATGATCGGCGCCGAAGTTACCGAGATTATCCAAGGTTACGCCATTTCGCGGACTCTGGAGACGACGGAGAAGGAATTGATGCACACCATATTCCCACACCCGACGTTATCCGAGATGATGCACGAATCGGTACTTGACGCTTACGGTAAGGTTATTCACTTCTAACCGACAAGTGGGTTTGGGCCATGGCCACCATCGAAGCGGCAAAAATACGGCATCCGGAGAAACGCAACCGGCCGGATAACCCGGCGCCCCGGAAACCAGATTGGATTCGCGTAAAGGCGCCAACGTCAAAGACTTATTTCGAAACCCGCAAACTTGTCCGCGATAATGGATTGCACACGGTCTGTGAAGAAGCAGGTTGTCCGAATATCGGCGAATGTTGGGCAAAGAAACACGCGACTTTTATGATTATGGGCGATACCTGCACGCGGGCCTGCGCGTTCTGTAATGTCGCGACCGGGATTCCACGTGCTCTCGATGCGGATGAACCGTCACGTGTCGGCGACGCAGTGGCACAATTGGGTCTTGCTCATGTAGTCGTGACGTCTGTCGACAGAGACGACCTTGCGGATGGTGGGGCGGCGCATTTTGCGGCCGTTATCGCTTCAATTCGGGAGCAATCTCAAGGGACTACGATTGAAATACTAACGCCTGACTTCATGCAGAAAGAAGGCGCAATTGAAGTTGTAGCGATGGCGAAGCCCGATGTTTTTAATCATAATATCGAAACGGTACCGCGTCTATATCCGACAGTCCGTCCAGGCTCACGGTATTTTACCAGTCTCGAACTCTTACATAGAGTGAAACAGATTGACCCTTCGATCTTTACGAAATCTGGAATGATGGCCGGGCTGGGCGAAAGCCGGGACGAGATGCATCAGGTGATGGATGATTTGCGCTCCGCATCGGTCGATTTCTTGACCGTCGGTCAATATTTGCAGCCGACACCGAAACACGCGGCCATTGATCGTTTTGTCTCACCTGACGAATTTGAAGGGCTGGCCCGCATGGCGCGCGGCAAGGGGTTCTTGATGGTATCCGCCTCTCCTCTGACGCGCTCTTCCTATCACGCCGGTGATGACTTTGCGCAATTACGTGTGGCGCGAAACGCGAAAATTGCAAAGAATGCCGTGACGATTGCGGCCAGTTAACACCTTCATTTCGTGCGTAGATTTTCCGAAACCAAGTATTTACCCCACTCGTCGTTGGATCTATTCGACATTATCGTCGATGTGGACAAATACGCGGAGTTTCTACCCTGGTGCGTGGCGTCTAGGGTGCGGCAGCGCAACGACGACGGTTCCCTAATTGCCGACCTGAGCATAGGCTATGGAAGTCTTCGTGAGAAGTTCACAAGCAGTGTTTCGTCTGATCGGGACGAATTGCGTGTCACCACTACCCAAGCTGCCGGCCCTTTCAAGCATCTCAGGAGCGAATGGCGGTTATTGGACGTGAGCGACGGCGGAACGACCGTCTCATTCGAGATTGAGTTCGAATTCCGCTCTTTCTTGTTGGAAAAGGTAATTGGTACCATCTTCGAATCGGCGGCGCACAAAATGATATCCGCCTTCGAAAAGCGAGCTGCTGATGTTTTATGAGCAGCGAAGACTATCGTTTTAGCGCGGATTCAGCGGCAATATCCAACAGAGTCATTCAATTTCGCAATTTTATATCTTGACTAGTATTTTAGGTATAAGATCTAATTTTAAAATTGAGATTTGCTACTTCATAGTAATTTGGTGAGGGGGGTTTTCAGCGAATGCTGATGCCCAACATGCTTAAGGCTGCAAGAGCGCTTCTTGGAATAAGGCAAAGCGAACTCGCAAAAGCCGCTGGGATATCTCTGGCAACATTGAATAATTTCGAGCGCGGGATCGGCGACCCCCGCGCCAGTACTATCGATGCCATCGAGCGGAGCCTGAGGCGAGGCGGCATCACTTTTATGGATGACGGAGAATCTGAGGGGGTTTCCCTTCGAAAGCTGCATCGGCCAAGCGCTTTCGATACTTACACGGCAAGTCGACAGGTACTGGAAGCGCTGGACCGAGCGTCTCTCCTGAACATCCAGTCGGTTATATTCTTTCGGAATACGGAGATCACAACGGAGGGCGAACATAAACACTATGTTGCCCTGTTATTGGATGGGCTAACGCGTGCCATTGTTTTCGACCAAGCGCGCCTATCGCTTGAGACTTCAAGCCATGCGGCCGAAGTTGCCGGCATAATGCTGGCGGCTTTCGCTATGTATCGCGATGAAATCTATTACCTACCCGAATTCGTTTCGGATTCGCTACGCCTTCCGGCTCCTCAGGCAATAGCGTTAATTGGCGAAACGGAGTTCGAAAAACTCGACGATCCTGCGGATTTTTTCCAGTTGTTCGGCCTGACACACGATCGGATTGCCCCTTGGTTGGAGCGCGACGATCATCCGCTGCACCAGTTGTT
>JBMYRC010000003.1:0-82167 GCA_049601975.1 Alphaproteobacteria bacterium
GTCCTTGCGTAAAGTGTGGACATATCAATAAAACTAAAAATATAACGATAGTTAACAAACCAAAGAATAACTTTTATGAAATTGTCCGTACGATGGTCAAAGCTCAAACTACGCCGCATGATAGCTATCACACCGAAAACGCGTCCGATCACCGCAATGGAAGCCGACCGCTTCCAAACCGAAGGAGTCGTTCATCTTAGGTGGTTTTTCGACCCAGAATAGCTATATTTGTCACCTGAGCGGGCCGACCACGTGCTCGTCAACCCTGGGAAGCTTGCAAACGAGCTGGCTCAATACAAGGAAAGTGTCCGTTTCTTCAGCGATACTTTTTTGTGGCACCAACACGACGGTTTCAGGGACTTTATTCACAATTCGGCCGCTGCGGAAATCGTGGCCGGCGTCCTAGAATCGACTAAGGTCAACATAATCGTCGACCAGTTCCTCATAAAGGAAGCCGGTACAGACGAGCCGACCGTTTGGCATCACGACCTTACCTATTGGCCGCTAAAAGGGCGTCAGGTGGTCACTCTGTGGCTGGCATTGGATCCCGTGACGGAAGAGACCGGATCAATGGAATTCGTGAAAGGATCGCACCTTTGGGGACACCTATACCGTCCTGTCGCCTTCGTCGAACCGACAAAATACCAAACACGGGAACCACCCGTCCCTGATATAAACGCGCGACGCGACGAATTCATCCGTTTCGACTACGAACCCGGAGATTGCACAATACCTCACGGGTTGCTTGTTCACGCGCGGGCGGAAACAAGAGCCAGGAGCAACGACGCCGCGCCTATGTCACGCGCTGGGCAGGTGACGACGTGGTCTACGATCCCAGGCCGAATATTCAAACCATGCTTTGGGAACCGCCGATGCCAGTGGGTGGGCCCCTCGACAGCGATTTATGGCCCATGGTCTGGCAGGCGCCCTAACCGTCGGTCTCGATAAACTCTATGACAGCGCCATTCGCCTCTTCTGGACCAACCCAAAAGCTGGCTCGGTCGCTCCGATGAAAGAGAACGCCGTTTTCTTCAAGCATCGCGGCAAGATGCACTAAGCTCTCCACCTCAATCAGGGCCGCCGCCACTGCCGGTTGCAACGGCTCGGGGGCTCCCGGGTAACGCACCGCGAAACCCGTAGCATCGATCACCGACAGCTGCCCGCCGCCGCCGAGTTCCAGTAGCTCTCGCCCTTCCGCTTCGGACGATCTCTTTCCGGAAATACGAGACAGACGGTCCAACAATCCGCTTTGTGGGTCGGCGCAGAATACTAGCTCAATCAATGACTTTGCGCCATTTGGCTGGACCATTAGCTCTTCTTGCCAGATGACTTCAGGCGTTTGATGCTCGATGATGATATATCGGCCTTCCGGGAAATGTGCGTCCTGACTGAAGATATTCCGGAATTTGAAGGGCCGCTCACCATCACCATAAGGTGCATTGCGTAGACGTTGGAGTGGCGGGTCGAAATGATCGATCCGGCCGCTTAGTGCCGCGTAAGTCCGGTCCGCCACTTCGCAGCGCAACGCGGTGATATGTGGTCCCTCGAACTTATCCAAAAAGGCTGTCCACGGATTAAAGTTTTCCGGGTTGGTGACACCGATCAATTCCAAATAACCGCGATCAAACATCGCGCAATGGTTTGATGTCGCCCAAGGCGCCATTTCAGACTCGCCCGGAACCTTGCCCATCTGCGCGCTACGGCGGGAGAGTTTAAAGCCGAGTTTGCGCCAACGCTCCACGCCTGCATTCAGGTCGCGCAACATGAAACCAACGTGGTCGAGAGAGAGATCACCCATGGCCTAATTCACCTGTTTTTCCTTGCCATCCCAATAGGGTTTGCGGAGTTCCGTCTTCAAAATTTTCCCGGCCCCGGAGAGAGGCAACGGCTCGGTCACGAAATCAATACCGCGCGGGCATTTGAAACCGGCAATCATCTTGTGACTATGGGCGATCAATTCCTCGGCGCTCGCTTGCTCGACTTCCTGAAGGCGCACGATCGCATGAACTGCTTCGCCCCACCGTTCATCGGGAATACCGATGACAGCACATTCAATGACCGCTGGGTGCTGATAGAGTGCGTCCTCTACCTCAGCGGAGTAGATGTTCTCGCCACCGCTGATGACCATATCCTTCATCCGATCGACAATGAAGACATAGCCCCGCTCGTCCATGTAGCCGCCGTCGCCAGAGTGCATCCAGCCGCCGCGCAACGCTTCGGCCGTTAATTCCGGCTGCTGCCAATAGCCCAGCATGATATTCGGCCCGCGAACGCAAATCTCTCCGACTTCGCCGCGCGGCAGTTCATTGTCATCCTCGTCGAGGACTCTGACCTCGACCCCCACGACCGGCTGTCCGGCGGCGCGAAATAAACCCGCATTAGGCCCTTCAAAGACATGGCACTCCGGTGGTGTCGTTGTGACCAAGGGTGCGGCTTCCGTTTGGCCATAAGCATGATAGAATCCGCAATCCGGGATAATTTCCATCGCTCGGCGAATCACTGCTTCCGGCATCGGCGACGCGCCATAGGCCATGGCTTGCAGACTCTTAAGGTCAAACCGTTCCACATCTGAAAAATTCACCAGCATATTCACCATCGTCGGCACTAACAGAGTATCCGTAATCTTCCGGTTCTGGATCGTTTCCAATGCCAGCTCCGGCGCATACGCGGGAATAATCACATGGGTGCCCGCAACCTGTGTCACACCGAAAATGCCGATTCCACCAGCAATATGAAACATTGGGCAGGCGTGAAGCCAACGCATGCCCTGCCAGTAGTTGAAAGTATGAATAGCGTTCATGTTGTTGAACACAAGATTGGCGTGGCTCAGCATGACACCCTTGGAGCGGCCAGTCGTCCCACCGGTATAGAACAACCCGGCTAAATCGTCGTTGCCTCTCATGGCGTCTTCGACCGGGTCGGCGGCAGCGATTAAATCCTCCATCCGCGCCATCCCTTCCGGTGCTTCGCACTGACCGGCATAGATAACCGTCTTAACCGTCTCCAACTTGCCCTCGAGTTCCGCCAGCATCGGCAAAAACCGATCGTCGATTAGCAGAATTTCACCGCCGGAATCGTTCAGCCAAAACGCGACTTCCGGCGGGGCCAGACGAATATTAATCGGCACAAAAACCCCACCCGCCCAAGGCACGGCGAAGAAATATTCGAAATACAGATCGCTGTTGAGGGATAGCATAGCGACTCGTTCACCATTCCCGATCCCGAGTTGACGCAACGCACCTGCAAATTTCGCCACCCGATCGGCGGTTTCGGACCAAGTCCGTTCGCGGCCGCCGCAAATGCTAGCCGGCGTGTCGCCGTGAAGTTGCGCCGACCGCTTAAGCGATTGCGTAATATACATTCCGCCTCCCTCTCCTGCGTTTCCCCGCGCAAAGTATAGGGCCGCACTCAAGGACGAAAAGCGCTTTTGTCCTCGACCGTGCTCGGCATTAGATTAGATGTGAGAGGATGCGATCACTTAAGGGATGAAGAACATGCATGTAGGCGCCGCGGTTATCTTTCAAAGTTATGGGAGCGATCTTACCGATCGCCAGATTTACGCGAACGACCTATCGTTGGTCGACCTCGTGGAACCGCTTGGCTACGAATCGGTGTGGAGCGTCGAGCATCATTTTACCGACTACACGATGTGCCCCGACGTCTACCAGTTTCTGTCCTACTGTGCCGGACGCACCAAGACCGCAAAACTTGGCTCAATGGTCTTGGTCTTACCTTGGCACGACCCGCTCCGAGCGGCCGAGGAAGTCGCCATGCTGGATAATATCTCGGGCGGTCGTGTGATCCTCGGCATCGGCCGCGGTGCGGGTAAGGTCGAGTTCGACGGGTTCCGTCTCGATATGGGCGAAAGCCGCGAACGTTTCGTGGAAGCCGCTCAAGCGGTCCTCGGTTCCCTGGAAACCGGCGAGATGGACTTCCAAGGTAAACACTACAATCAACCAAAAACCGCCATCCGACCGACCCCATTCAACAGCTTCCGCGACCGAACGTATGCCGCGGCGGTATCGCCCGAATCCTCGCGGATCATGGCGGAGCTCGGCATCGGCATACTTATTATTCCGCAAAAGCCATGGGACGCCGTCGCCGAGGAATTGGACAGTTACCGGGCCGTCTTTCGCGAGGTAAATGGCAAGGAAGCACCACCGCCGATATCCGCCGGTTGGGTATTCTGCGACGAAGACAAGGACCGCGCGGCGGAAATGGCGGTTAAATATATTGGCGGCTATTGGGAATCGGTTTTGGAACACTACCAATTCGCGAGCGACCATCTGAAGACGATGAAGGGTTATGAGTATTACGGTAAATTCGCGGAGACGATTCAAAAATACGGCCCTGACAGCGCGACCGAGTTTTTCATAAACTTACAAGTCTGGGGCACACCTGAAATGTGCTATGAGCGCATTTTGGATATCAGCGATCGCACCGGTGCGGACGGCTTTATCGGTGTATTCGGATATGCAGGTATGCCGGGCGAAGAGGCCGAGCGGAATATGCGATTGTTCGCTGAGAAAGTAGCTCCCAGATTAAAGGAACTACCGACGGCCGCGAGCCGCGCCCAACAGGCCGCGTAATAGGTTAATAAAAATCCTAGAGACTTAATATCATGTCGATCGTTTGCCCATCACTCGCGAGTGGCAGGAGCATGCGGGTCGACGATAAAATTTCTCACTCTGGGATATTCAACCGTGCACTTAAGAAATGTATATCACAATAATTGAGCACAGTAGAATAGTGGGCGCGCTCCGCCCGTAAATCATCCGGCGTGAGGAATATATCTTCGAACGATCGGCCAGTTACATCCGCGCCGAAATGCCGAACAACGTTGGTTCCGACCAGCCGATAGGAGAAATGATCATCCTCATTCCCGGAACCTTCCACGGAAACGATGGCGATATTCGGCAGCATTCGCGGTGGCAATTCCTTTGGATCAATGTCACAGCGCGCGGGAAATGCACGCGCAACCCGTTTTGCTAACAAATAGTCTAGCAGGATTTTTTGCCCGGCCATTATCAGTCGGCGGCTCAATCTCGACTTTTGGGGCCTCGAGGCTGTCCATCATTCCCGCCATTCGTCCAGATGGGACACGGCACTTTGAATTAGAAGACAGTTACCTGACGGGTTACCGACGGAACCCGCTGAGATCGAAAATTAATACCAAGAAACGCCGTTAGGGGGTTATTTTCTTGGACTACGGTCGAACACCTAGGCGATATTTCGGGCCAAGTGTCGTCGACAGTTTCGGCTGCATTGCTTCAACATATCGGGCGAGATAAGGCCGTGTTTCACGCGGGTCGAGGATATCTTCCACACCGAATGCTTCCGCCGTCCTGAACGGAGACGAATAAACACGTAACTCCTCTTCAAGTTCAGCTTCTTTCGCCCTTGGGTCATCAGCCGCCTCAATCTCGCGCCGAAATGCGACCGCGACGCCACCTTCCACTGGCAGCGAGCCCCACTCGGCAGACGGCCAGGCGAGTTTCAGATTGACGCCGCGTTGCTGACAGGTGGCCATCCCTGCCATCCCGTAACACTTGCGAACGACCAACGTAATGACCGGCACAGTGGCTTGACTAGCGACGTAGACGGCCCGCATGCCGGCCCGCATCACACCGCGCGATTCCGCCTCCAGCCCGACCATGAAGCCGGGCACATCAACCAGAAAGACAAGTGGGATATGGAAGGTGTCGCACAGTTCGACGAAATGACATTGCTTGAGGGATTCGCCAACATCCATCGCGCCGCCATAGATCATCGGATTATTGGCGACAACACCGACGACATATCCATTGAGGCGGGCGAAACTCGTGATCAGACCCTTTCCGAAACGCGGTTGAATTTCGAACAACGAGCCTTCGTCGAATACCAGCTCCATCAATTTCCGCATATCGTAGGGACGCCGCCGGGCCTCGGGAATGATGTCCTGCAAGGCGTCCTCGCAACGATCGACCGGGTCAGCAACATCACCTCTCGGCGGCCGTTCCCAAACATTCTGTGGCATGTAGGAGAGATATCGCCGGATTGTCTCGAGGCACTCTTCCTCACTCTCGGCGATATTGTCGATCGTGCCGCCTTGGTCGACCGCGATCTTCGGGCCGCCGAGTTCTTCCTTGTTCAAATCCTGGCCGAGTGAACGTTTCACGACGGCGGGGCCCGCTGCGAATACCTGACTGGTATCCTTCACCATGATCGAGAAATGCGAGAGGATCGCCCTTCCCGCCGGCCCTCCGGCCGCAGACCCGAGGACGGCGCTCACAACAGGCACCTCGCCCATCAAATCCACAGATCGGTCGAAACTGTCGACGCCTGGGAACACCGCATGCCCACGACGCTTTGCCGACGTCACAGTGCCACCGGCCCCATCGATCAAATTGACCAAAGGTATCCGGTATTCGTGAGCTAAATCCTCGCTGAAACCACCCTGCCCACCCTTGCGACGATCGAGACCTGCGGACGTGCCACCCCGCACGGTAAAGTCCTCACCGCCGACGACGACAGGCCGCCCATCGATCTTGGCGAGGCCCGAGACATAGGGTGCCGGCGTAACACCGGTCAGTTCGCCCGTCTCGGAATATTCCCCAACACCCGTGGTCTTACCGATTTCCTGGAACGAACTCTCGTCGACTAGATGGTCGATCCGTTCCCGAACCGTCAATCGGCCCGCCTTGTGCTGGCGACCGACATTGACTTCACCGCCCTGTTCCTCCGCTAATTCGCGGCGGCGGTGCAGTTGCTCGATCTCCTTGTCCCAGGCCATCGACTGGCGCTTTCGTCTATGCGTCGAGCACGACGACGATTTGACCTTCGGCGACAGGTTCTTCCTCGGCGACCATGATTTCCGACACCGTTCCGTCATCGCTCGCGAGGACCGGAATTTCCATTTTCATCGATTCCAGGATGATCAGGGTCTGCCCTTCGGTGACCTTTGCTCCTTCTGCTACTTCAATTTTCCAAACGGTTCCGGTAACATCGGATTCGATTTCAATGCGGGCCATGGTTGTCCTCGTTTTGCTGGTTGGCTGTGATTTTGAATTTACTTAGAAGGTCGTCGGCCAATTGGAAAGCAGATGTTGACTGAGACCACCGGAAAGTCGGTTACGATGCACCTTGAACATCCGGATCAACCAATCGCGGGTATCCTCCGGCTTGATGACATGCTGCACGCCGTATGAGGCGGCGATGTCGTAGACGCTACTTTCGAGCTGGAATTCCTCGAACTTTTCCTTAAAGAATTCCGGATCGGACTCTTCCAGTCGAACGCCGGGCTTCCCATGGACAACGTTAACCGCATAGGTCGGGTCCATGAAGCTCACTTCCGCCGTCGGCCATGCCGCCATTTCGGCCGCGTTCTTTCCGCCGCCCATATTGATATAGGCTTGGCCGTAATTCTTGCGGATCATCACCGTTAGTTTCGGTACTGTCATCAACTGTAGCGCGTTCATAAAGTTCATGATCTTGCCAGGTGCTCGTTGGCGTTCCGCGTCGATACCGATCACGAAGCCCGGATTATCGACTAGGAAAATCACCGGAATGTTGAAGCTGTCGCACATCACCATGAAGCTACAGCACTTGTCGCACCCATCCGCGTCCAGCGCGCCGGCCTTGAAAATTGGATTGTTGGCGATAAACCCAACGGTCTTACCATCGAGGCGCGCGAGCGCCGTGGTCGCGGTTTTGCCGAAACGGGATTTCAATTCAAACACGCTGCCTTTATCGGCCAGGCGCTCGATGATTTTGCGCACGTCGTAGACCTGTGTCCGCTTCTCCGGCAGGACGTTCAAGACGCTGCGTGCCGCTTCATCCGATCCGGCGGGAACCGGTTTCTCGGGCGGTAATTGCTTCTGGTTCTCCGGCAAGTACGACAGAAAAGTCTTAATCGCGTCGAGCGCCTCTTCGTCCGTATCTACCGCAAGGTCGACGAGGCCGGTCGTGTCCGTATGCATTCGCCAACCGCCGAGGTCTTCGCCGTCAACCTGTTCACCGATGGCCATGGAAACCAGACGCTCGGAAGATACAGCCATGATGGCACCCTTCCGCATCACGTTGAAGTCCGACAAACATCCGTACCAAGTAGCCGAACCGTACGCCATGCCAAGAATAGCCGAGGCCCAGGGCTGCTCCCGTAACCGCCGGTATTGGGTAGCGTCGGCCGCTAGGATGGTACCCATATTATAGGCACCCATATTGTCCGGGATGCGGGCGCCTGACGATTCCCCGAGAAATACCATTGGGACGCCACGCTCCAAAGCCGTTCGGCGCATCTGCCCGATGCGCTTCATATTGATGACGCTGGAGGACGCACCCTTCACGGTGAAATCGTTTGAGATTATGACCGCTTCACGCCCTTCGATACTGCCGTATCCCGTGATTTTCCCGTCTCCCGGGGACGACTCGCGCTCGGCAGGAATATGCGAGACGGTAAACAGACCGGATTCGACCCAACTACCGGGATCGACCAAATAGTCGATGCGCTCTCTCGCGTTTAACAGCCCGGCGTTCTTGCGACGCGCGAGCCGTTCCGGTCCACCCATCGCCAGGGCTTTGGCGCGGCGCCTCTCGTACTCATCGTACATTTCATCGAAAGCCATCAGCCTGCCCCTTTGTTTTTCGCGCCGCAATAGACAACGCCGTCTGCCTCCAGCGCCGCGATTTCTTTCGGACTCAGGCTCGTGTATTCCTGCAATACCGCCACTGTATCGACGCCCGGCTGGCCGCCTGCCTTGCGGATAACCCCCGGCGTCTCCGACAGGCGCGGCACGACATTCGCCAATTTGACGGTACCGAGATCGTCATCCGGCACTTCGACGATCATCTCGCGCGCGGCGTAGTGCGGGTCGTTAAAGACATCTTTCATCGTGTAAATTCGGGCCGCGGGCACCGCCGCCTCGTCCAACAGCTTCTCCAGTTCCTCGACGCTATGACGCGCGGTCCACTCGCCGACGATCTCATCGATCTCGTCCTCATGCTCGTTCAGCGCGACCTGGTCCGGAAGACGCGGATCGGACAACAAATCCTCTCGCCCCATGGCACCGGTCAAGCGCCGCCAGGTCGGCATATTACCTGCCGCGATATGAATGTATCGGTCGTCCTTCGTCGGATAATGATTGTTCGGCGTGCTATTCGGAAGACGGCCGCCTTGGCGGCTCGGTACGAAGCCGGTTTTCTCATATGCGGGAACGTAAGGTTCCATATAGCTGAAGGCGCATTCATAGAGCGCGGCATCGATACACTGCCCCTTGCCCGTAGCACGCTTGTGGAGGATCGCCATAGCGACCCCGTACGCTGCATACGTGCCGGTAATTTCGTCAGTCAGGGACACCGCGACCCGAGCTGCCGGACGATCCGGGTCGCCGGTCAAATGCCGCATACCGCTTACTGCTTCGCAAACAACGCCGTAGCCCGGCTTGTGACTATAAGGACCGGTTTGCCCGAATCCGCTGATCCGAACCATGATCAGGCCGGGATTGATCGCCGAGAGATCTTCATAGCCGAGCCCCCACTTCTCCATCGTGCCTGGCTTGAAGTTCTCAATCAGAACATCAAACTTTCCCACCAAATCCTTGATGAGGTCTCTGCCCCGCTCTTCGCGCAAATTAACGGACGCCATCCGTTTGTTACGGAATATGCTGGACGCATAGAGAGATTTTCCCAGATGACGCTTACCGAATGAACGGACAGGGTCCCCCTCCGGCACTTCGATTTTGACGACATCGGCACCAAAATCCGCCAGCAAACGCGCACAAAAAGGGCCCGCCACCGTCGAGCCGAGCTCCAATACACGTACGCCGTCTAAAGGACCATCCGTCATTATTTCCGTATTGCCCCCAACTAAAGTGCACATTCGTGAAAACAGCTATCAAGCTCTCAACTAAGCCGAATAACCGAGGCGTCAAAATCGAAATACCTGTTTGCTGTCAGGTTACCGTATGATTAACCTGATTACTATTCTGGATAATACTGGGGATGGTCCGAATAACCGGATCGGACAGGGATTAGAATCGGCTTAATCGCCGGTATCGGAGCATCGAGTATGAGCGACGCAGCGCCGGCGGAAGAAGAAGCGCTCGCGGGCCCTGAATTGACGGATGAAGAGCGGCGCGAGTACGAGACGGATATGGATTCGCTCCATGTCCTTCCGCTCAGCATCATCCCTTTCGAACTTCAGGGCCTTAAACGGGCCAAAATGATCAAGAACGTCCATCTCGATACTGTTATCGAGATGTTCAAGGACGAAAGCGCCGGCAGTGGTCAAGTGCGGGTCGAGGAAGCAGCTAAGCTATTCGGCATTCCCGAAAAAGAACCACATCCGGATATCATCAAGCTAAAACGCTTGGCGAACCTCAATAGTTTCGATGTCTACACGTTGCGGGTCGAAATGCGGAATGTTGGCGTTAAAGTCAACGATCACGCGCAGCTAAGACTTTCTAAATCCAAGAACGACGAACTCTCGGAGTATATGCGAGATTTCACCCGTCCCCTGATCTCTCAGGTCTATGCAGATTCCGATACGGGTATCAATGATGTCAATCAGATCATCGATATGTTCAAGAACCCGGATCGTGGTCAGGCGATGGAAAACTTAAAGAAGCTCGCCACGACCTTGAATGTCGCTTTACCGGAAATACCACGATTTCTTGAAGATTATGGCGATATCTTTCTTTCCTTGGCTTATTTTAAGAACTGCTTGGATAGTATTGTCCCAGGTATTATGGAATTTATTAATTGCATGGAAGAATTACGTGGAAATTACCAACTAAAATATGACCGTAACTTAGTAGATACATCGTTATTTATTGATAATACTCTAAATAACGTGACGACATCTATTACGGGAAGATTCGAAAGCTTCCAACGGCATTCGAACGAGATGTGGAGCGATATCAACGCGGAATCCTTCAGCCGGGTGAAACATCTAATTTCAAGCCACCATTCGACCATTGGCGGAGTGCTCTGTGGCCTCGCGGTGAAAATGAGCATCTGGGACGAGCGTTTCTCCGATGGCCGCGGCGGTCCGCAAGCCCGCGCCGATTTCGTTCTGTCGGAAATGCGTCAGGGCATCGAAAAGATCGCCGAAGTCGAAGCATCAGCGCCGAAAGTATCCGACCGCTAATTTCGCTTTAACGCTTATTCCTATTTAATTTATAGCAATTAACCAACTGGGCGCGGTCATCCTATTGTTCGCCCTCCAACTCGCTGTCTATTTCAGCATTGCTAAGAATGCGGACGAAGGCACGCGGATGAAGACGGTGTCCACGGTTATTATCATTCTGTGCAATACGATGATCGGCGCATTCGAGCTATTCTTCCTCATCAACTTCGTGGGAGAGATCACCGGCAAGACGCTGACACCCTGGATCCTCGACGCCATGATCGTGGCACTCTACATCTACCTCGTCTCAATTTGCTCCAAAATCCCCGACCTGATCATGGACGATCCTAACTCCCCCGTGGTGGCTTTGCCGAAACGAGTATCAACTGCGATGGCCGGACTGCATTTCTTGCTGCCCGTTGGCGGTTTGAGCTGTCGCCTTGATAATCTTCATCCTGCTCACCCAACGGCGACTTTTCGAGTATTTCCGCAAACAAGGCCTAACTGGAAAATAGCGCTTCGGATTCGATGAATTCATCGAAGGCATGATCGCGGGTTCCCGCAATGTGATCGTAATCGGTATCGCGACGGCAGCGGCGGGCATCATCGTCGGCACCGTCTCGCAAACGGGTGTCGGGCTGGTCTTAGCCAAGTTGTTCGAATTCCTGTCGCAAGGCCACGTCCTGCTCATGCTGATCTTCACCGCGGTCCTCAGCCTCATTCTCGACATGGGGCTGCCGACAACCGCGAACTATATCGTCGTCTCGTCACTTCTGGCACCAGTGATCGTCAGCCTCGGACATTAGAACGGCCTTATTGTGCCACTCATCGCCGTGCATCTGTTCGTCTTCTATTTTGGCATCATGGCCGATGTGATGCGGCCCATCGGGCTCGCTTCCTTCGCCGCGGCGGCAGCCTCGGGCGGCGATCCGATTAAGACCAGATTCTCCGAGTAAGACTGGATTCATAGCAGTTTTCTATTCGCTAAGGACTGCGATCCTGGCGTTCCTGTTCATCTACAATACGGACCTATTGTTGATCGGTGTCGGCATCGTTGAAGGCTTCACGGTCTTCATAATTGCCACGATAGCGATGTTATTATTCACCGTCGGCACGCAAGGTTATGTCCTCTCGCGCTCACGCGTTTGGGAATCGATACTACTTATCTTGATCGTGTTTACATTCTTCCGACCGGGTTTCTGGATGGACATGGTCGTCCCGCCTTATGACACGATGAAATCGGCGCAAACTTTTCAGGCCGCGGCGAAACTCGAAGAAGGTACCGAAATGGGTCTCATCGTCGAAGGTCAGGGCGATGTTGGAGATAAAAACTTTTTTTCACCGCACTCCTGCCAATAGGCAAGGCCGGTGACGGGAAATCGCGTCTCGAAGTTCTGGGACTAAAGTTACTAATCGACGGCGACAAAGTCGGCATCGTCAATGCGGTCTTCGACAGCATCGCGCAAAAGGCGAGGCTTGATTTTGATCAAGTCATCGAGAAGGTCCCGGTCCCGGCAAACCACCCGTCCAAGCACTTCATGTATATTCCTGCTTGATCCTGTTCGTACTCATTGCACTGCTACAGCGTCGCCGCGAGCGCGTTGCCGTGGCTGCTTAACTCCCGAGAGCAAGTGCGTACGAAATGTACAAAGGCATCTTGCTGAGCGTCGACCTCGCCCATAATGAGAGCTGGAAGAAATCGGTCACGACTGTAATCGAATACGCGATGGCCTTTGGCTCGACACTCCAAGTCGTCAGCGTCGTCCCCGATTTCAGCATGAGCATGGTGGCGGCGTATTTTCCGAAAGATCACGAAGAAAAGGCGCTGGTGGGCGCTGGTGGAATGCAAGGAGAAGCTTAACGCCTTCACCAAGGAGCACATTACCGCCGGTATTAAGGTGCGGCACATCATCGCCTGTGGGACAGCCTATGAGGAAATCTTGAACCTGAGCAAAAAGATCAAATGTGATCTTTTCGTTCTCGGCTCTCAGAGACCAAAGGCCCAGGATTTCTTTCTCGGCCCCGACTCCGCCCGCGTCGTGCGCCAAGCGTCTTGCTCCGTACTGGTCGTCAGAGGATAAATAGCGTTCCTAGCGGGGAACGATCAACGCGTCGACCGCCAACGCACCCTTACCCGCGGGCAAGACGAGGAAGGGGTTGATATCAATGCTATCGATTCGTTCCTGGTTTTCATGTGCGAAGACCGATAGACAGGAGAGGGCTTCCGCAAGGGCCTGGATATCTCCGACTTCGCCACCGCGCACACCTTCAAGCAGCGGATAGCCTTTCACTTCACGGATCATCTCATGCGCTTCAGTCACGCCGAAAGGCGCGAGGCGGCGCGTGACATCCTGCAGTACTTCGACAAATACGCCGCCCAACCCGAAGACTACGACCGGACCAAAGACCGGGTCGCGTTTTACGCCAAGGACTGTCTCGATACCGGCCAAGATCATGGGCGCGACGACGACTCCTTCGATCGTCGCATCTGACTTATGCCGTCGTCCGCGTTCCACGAGTGTGTCGTAGGCCGAGGAGGCGTCGGCAGCATCGACATTGAGCATGACACCACCGATTTCGGATTTGTGGAGGATATCGGGCGAAACCAGTTTGAGTGCCGCTGGACCGCCGATCGCCGTCACCGCGGCAACTGCTTCCGTCGGAGAAATTGCCAGAGTTTCCGAGATTGTCGGAATACCGGCTTCCGACAACAGCTGTTTCGCGGCCACTTCGTTCAATGTATGGGTCGGGATGACGACCGGCTTCGCCAATGGTGGTGGAGCTTCCGCTGCCGTGGCGGCAAAGTGGCGCCCGAAGCGCAACAGGGATGCCGCGACATTCACCGCCCGCGTCGGCTCCCGTACAACGATATAGCCGAGTTCTTCTAATTCGCGGCGGCGTTCGCCTTCTGCATAGACGCCCACCACGATTGGCACGTCCGGATGCTTCGCGCGAATTTCACGGAACACTTGCATGAAGATATCCGCCAAGGCCGGCGACTGCGTCGACATTGCCATATAGATGACGACGATGTCGCAAATATCCTCCTCGATCAGAACATCGAGGCATTTTGCAAGGAGCGAAGGGTCGTTGAGCGTCTGCCCGGTAATGTCGACGGGATTCCGGGTTCCTGCATAGGGTATGATCTCACGGATACGTGCCTGTGCCGCCTCAGTCAATTTTGGAACCTCAAGACCAAGACGACTGGCCACATCAGACATTAACACGCCGACGCCGCCGGATATGGTTAGAAGCCCGACACGATTGCCGTTCGGGAAACTCCGTGTCGTGCTGCAGGCATAGCCAAGGTCATAGAACTCATCCAAGGAATAGGTGCGGTGTGCCCCGTATTTCGCGACCACCGTATCGAAAACGACATCCGACCCGGTGATTGACGCGGTATGCGAAAACGCTGCTTCGGCGCCGATATCCGACGCACCAACCTTGGTTACGATGACAGGCTTTCCCGCCGCACGCGCTGCCTCCAAACCTGCCATGAAGCCGGGCCCGTCCTTACACCCCTCCATATAAAGCAGGATTACCTTAATGGCGTCATCCGCAGCGTAGTACATCAAAATTTCGGAAAGGCCGATATCGCTTTCATTGCCGGTCGTCGCCCAAAGACTCACGCCAAGCTGACGGTCCCGGGACTCGTAATACACGACTGCACCATAAGCGCCGCTTTGGCTGACGATACCGATGGGACCAAGTTCCGGCGGCATCGTTTCCATAGTGAAGCCGAGGGTCATGATCATTCGGGCGTCGAACCCAGCGAGCCCCATGCAATTCGGCCCCATGATGCGCATACCAGAGGCGCGGGCGATCTCTAGCAAACGCTCCTGCGCCGCCTCGCCTGCCTCGCCCGTCTCCGCATAGCCAGAGCTGAAGATGACGGTCGCCTTCACTCCCTTTTGGGCGCAGGCTGTGACGGCGTCCTCGACCATTACCGAGGGCAGTGCGATCAAGGCAAGGTCGACGTCGCCCGGCACGTCAGCGAGCGCCTTATAGGCTTTCATGCCCTGGATTTCGTCGTAATTGGGATTGATCGGATAGATATCGCCAGCAAAATCATAGTGCTTCAGGAAGAAAATGGGCCTTCCACCGATCTTCATTGCATCGGAAGAGGCACCCATGACAGCCACCGAACGCGGGCGAAACAGAACATCCAACTCGTCTTTCTTAATCGCCGTATCGCTCATCGGAATTCCTCCCGCAAACAAATCGGGGCCGGCGCTCAAATTGAACACCAGCCCCTGAATTGATCGCCCTAATAGGCGAAAACGACAATCGGCTATTAACCTGCCATGAGCATTTTCGGCAACCAGAGACTAATTTCCGGCCACATGATCAAGATGGTCAAAGTGAAGACATCCATCGCAAGGAACCATAAAATTCCTTTAAAGATCGTCTCTAGGGGAACAGCGTCCCCAACAACCCCTTTTAGGACATACACGTTTAATCCGACCGGAGGTGTGATGAGACCGATCTCCAGGAACTTCACCATGATGACGCCAAACCAGACCAGGTCGTAGCCCAATTCCTGGATCACCGGCGTCACCACCGGCAAGGTCAACAGCATCATGCCGAGTGGATCCATGAATGTGCCGAGTACGATGAAGACCAAGGACAAGCTCAACAGAATCCAGATGGGCTCCACATCGAGGTTTGTCGCCCATCCCGTCAATGTGCCCGCAACGCCCGTCAATGCGATGAAGCCGACAAATATCTTCGCACCCAGCACTAACGCAAACACGTTGGCCACTTGCTTCGCCGTCTCGATCGCAGCGTTCTTGCTATTATCTTTATTCAAACGACCTGTAGCAAAACCAAGGATCCAAGCCCCCGCACAACCGGCCGCAGCGGCCTCGGTCGGGGTCACCATGCCGCTATAAATGCCGCCCATAACGATGATGAACAACACGACAATCGACCATACACCCTTGAGGGCTAGAAAACGTTCAGACCAGCTGACTGACTCAGCCTTTGGTGCCAGCTCCGGATTAATCGTCGCCCGGATCCAGACCATGCCCATGTAAATCGCCGCCGACATAATGCCCGGGATCAAACCAGCCATCAGAAGTTGACCGATAGATTCCTCCGTAAAGATGCCATAGAGCACCATCAGGATACTGGGTGGAATGAGGGATCCTAGCGTGCCGCTAGCGGCAACGACTCCCGTCGCGATGCCAGGGTGATACTTATAGCGCAGCATTTCCGGCACTGCGAGCTTACCCATAGCCGCTGCAGTCGCTAGGCTCGATCCGCTGACCGCGGCAAACATAGCGCAGCCCGCAACCGACGCCATCGCAAGGCCGCCGTTCAAATGCGACAACCATACGCGTGCCGTGTAGTAGATATCCTTAGTGAAGCCAGCGTGGAACGCCACATACCCCATCATCAGGAATAGCGGCACCGCGATGATTGGGAAATTAGCGATGAACGAAAACGGCTCGAAGGCAATATAAGCCCAAGCGGCGTCAAAGCCGCGCTCGAAATCCAACTCGCTACCTGCCGGCCAACCTACCGCCAGAATGATTCCAAAAAAGCCCACAAACGCCATACAAAAAGCGATTGGCACACGGACGGCGACCAGCAGTAACATCACCACCAGCCCCCAACTGCCTAGCGCAAATGGTTCCATAAATCTTCCCCCGTCTAGATGACTTCGACATCAAGCGCGCGTTCTTCTTCAGATCGCGTTGCCTGTGCCTCACCAGTAAAAAATCCAATTGTTGAAATAACAGCATCAACAGCTAGACGTATTGCAAATAATGTAATCCCAAAAAACACAATAAAACGAAACGGTGATTCTGGTATTTCTAATGCTCCCTCTTCATATGCTCCAACATCAAATGCTTGTTTAAAGTCAGTATAAGTAGCGCATGCAATAATCGTAAATATAACTACGCCCAAATAGACGCCGAATATTTCCATTGCGACTTTCGGACGGTTTGGCAACCAATCAGAAAAGATCGTAACGAACACATGCTCGCGCGAAGCCTGCACGGCTGCTAACGGCAAAAACGCGACGACGACCATTAGAAATTCATTCATCACAAGATCGTCTGGGATAGGAGAATTGAAGAAATAGCGGCCGATTACCGACACGCAGGTGATGCACATTATCGCAATTAGAGCAGCGACGGAGAACCAAAGCGCGATACGATCAATAACTTCGAATGTTTTCAGCATTGGCAAGTATGAGGCCCCGTCATTATTCGGGGCCTCATCCTCTCAAAAGTAAGGTTATTGCAAATTTTTGTTATAGGCTATTTTTAACGAGCCCAAGGATAACCCTTCTCCTCTTTTATCTTACGATACTTGGCCATGGTGCTTGCATACCTAGCTGCAAACTCATTCCGCTCAGCTTCGGAAAGTTTTGTCATTTTCCCCAACAACTTACTTGCAATTGGTTTAGAAAATTCAGCCCATTTCGCAAGCTCTGCATCGGGCATCTCAACAATGGTGAGCTTTTTACCATCTATACCAGCTGACATCGTATCACGGGCTTCTTTGGAGTAGTCCAGCAAGTTCTTCGCGTAGTTATCCATATACCTATCACTGGCCGCAAGCAGGATATCTTTCATCTCTTGGGGTAGGCCATTATAGAACTTTAGATTTATACCACCACCATAGCCAATACTCTGACCCATTTTAGCAAGCATCAGATATTTCGTGACTTCGTAGTGTTTGTAGGATTTTACGTACGGCGTGTAATTTATTGTGCAATCAACGGTGCCACGATCTAGTGCTGAGTAAAGTTCTCCAAAACCAATCTTCACTGGCACGGCACCCATCGATTTAAAGAGTTCGATATATCCTCCAATCGCCCGGATTTTCTTGCCTTTGATTTTTTCAAGTGTGTCAATTTGCTCTTTGCCGCACAAAAGCTGAACTGGGCCGGTAACATTAGTGAACAGCATCTTAATGCCATTCCTTTTGTCTTCGGCTTGCAGATGTTTGCCATTCATACGCACATCGTGATGGGCGCGCATACCTATCCAAGGGTCAGCTTCGTTAAAGGGTATGTTTCCATAATTACCCACAGGCGTATCAGCCGGAGTATACGCTGGAATAATTGTACCCATCTCGGCAAGACCCGAACTAACACCCTTCAGCGTTGCCTTTGCTTTTATCAAGGATTGGCCCCAGAAGAACTTGATCTTCATCTGACCTTTCGACTGCTCCTCGATCTCTTTTGCCCAAACATTGAGTGCCGCGGCGCGTGGTCCTTTGTTACCACCAATATCCGAATAACGGATAATATAGTCTTTCGCATCTGCGACCTGCGGTGCCGCAGGCAGCAGTAATACAGCGGCCAAAACGCCGGCTGCGATAGGAATAAATTTCGACATGTTTCCTCCCTAACGAGTTTTAGAGTGAACTCAGTTGTTTGAGTCTCACGGGTTTTGAACGCCTTTATGAATTAAGCCCCAAAACTTCATTGAAGTACATAGAGCGATACCCCATATAGGGAAATGTTTTTCGGGTCTCTGGAATTTGTCAAATTTTTGGAATCCTAGAAGATCAATTCCAATCGCTGCTCGAGCAACGAGCGTCCCCAGGTCCTCCCACTTGCTCATCCACGACCTGGAACAACGCGCGCCGGTAAAATGCTATCGCCGTAGGCAGATCATCGAAGGTCGTGAGATAGATCGCGCGATATCATGCATCTAGCGCAAGGGTGACAATGCCGTCGAGCATGAGCTTGCTGAGCCCCTGGCCTGCCAAACTTTCATCGAGAATAAACCGGCGCAAATGAGCCCAACCGTCCGGTAAATCAGGGTCACTGACGTCCACGGTGACGGAGCCAAGTACCCGGCCAGGCTCGCCTGTCCACAACACCAGACCCTTTGCAGGATCGCACCGGCTCAGAAACCCGACCATTTCCCGCGCAACCTTGTCTTCGAAAAATCACGGGGAAATCCCAGTGCTTGGCATGATAACGCCCGTGAAGGGCGGCAACGTCACCGAGGAGTCAGGGGATTGGTCCGGATTGAATGCTAAATTTCGCCGTCATGGAGATACCTGACATAACTGTCATTCCCCAGAAGGCGGGTACCTAGAATGTTGTTCCGAGGTCGCTGGATTCCTGCCTTCAAAGGAATGACGGGGAAATTAATACCCCAGCGCTAATCCGTCCTTGCGGGGGTCGGAGGCGCCGACCAGAACGCCACGGTCGTCGTCGATGTAAATCGCCTGGCAGCCGCCATGAGGCGACGGCGTGCGGGTCACGTTGTGGCCTCGCTTACGGAGGTCTTCGGCGACGTATTCCGAAATCCGCGGCTCCAGCGCCAACTCGTTATCGAAACAGAAGTGCCGCGGGGCCTCGTTCGCTTGCTGCGGGTCCATCCCAAAATCGAACATGTTCGAGAGGAAGCTCGTGTGCCCCGTGGATTGATAATGTCCGCCCATGACACCGAAAGGCATCACCGTCTTGCCGCCCTTCATAGCCATGCCGGGGATGATCGTATGCATCGGCCGCTTGCCGGGCTCAATCCGGTTCGGATGATCGGCCTCGAGACGGAAACTAAAACCTCGGTTGTGCAGGATCACACCACTCTCGGGCGCCATGATGCAGCTGCCGAAACTCTTGAAGATCGAATTGATGAACGAAATCGCATTGCCGTCGCGGTCGACCACGCAGAGATAAGTCGTATCCTTGTGTTCCGCCGCGAAGCCATTCCAACTGTCGAATTGGCTGGCTTTGCTGATATCGATCCGGTCACGAGTCCAGGCGGCGCGCTCGTCGGATAATAAGTAATCCACCGGCACGTCGACATATTTTGGATCGCAGAACAAGGCATCCCGCGCCGCATACGCCATCTTCGTCGTCTCGGCGATTAGGTGGATAACGTCCGCCTCGCTATACCCGTCCGACAGGTCGTAGCCATCCAGCGTGCGCATCATCATCAGCGCACCAAGGCCCTGACCGTTGGGCGGACATTCATAAATCTCGTGATCACGGAAGGAAGCGTGGATCGGGTCCACATATTCGCAATGCTGCGCTGCGAAATCTTCCGCCTCATGCACTCCGCCCAAGTTCTTCAGGCGGTTGACGATGTCTTCCATCACCGGCCCTTCGTAGAAACCGGCGCGTCCGTCCTTAGCGATGCGACGCAAAGTTTTCGCCATTTGCGGCTGTGTGTGCTTCGTGCCAATGGGCATCGATTGCCCGCCCATCAGGAAACGCGCTGAGAGATACTTATCCTTTTTCATACGTTCGACGGCACCTGCGTGATCGAAGGCGACCCGGTCCATAATGCGATAGCCGTTCTCCGCCTTGTCGATGGCGGGTCGCAACAGCTCGTCGAGCCCCTTGGTTCCATAATCTTTCGAGAGCTGGCACCAGGCATCGACCGCGCCTGGTATCGTTACCGCATGAGCCGAATCCTGATCAATTTTGGCAATACCTAGCTCGCGGAACCAATCGACCGTAGCTTTCCCTGGCGCACACCCAGAGCCATTCAGTGCAATGGGATCGCCGCGTTTTGGCGAATAGAGCACGAAACAATCACCGCCGACCCCGGTCATTGCGGATTCAACAACGCCGAGAACCGCCACCGCCGCGATTGCTGCGTCGACCGCGTTACCACCGTCGCGCAAAACATCCAGCGCCGCGAGAGTGCCATCGGGGTGAGAGGTCGCCGCCATGCCGTTCTCGGCCATCGCCGCCGACCGGCCGGGTTGATCCAAATCGCGCATTATCTCTCCCCTTCTCGATGTGATAACTTGTCCGTAATCCAGCCTCGCCATCAATGCAAGCCGCAACCATGTCCCTTGATTTTGCCCCCGCCATCGCACGATCATCTTTCTCAGTCGAAGGATTACCTAAAACGGCAGACTGCAAACAGTTGGTGTTTTCCGAGTGACTTGCGCCGTTTCAGCATGGTTTATGAGCTGTATTTAAACATGCTCGACACCGCATCTAAAAACGGTGCCGCTATCGTCCAAAGCACTACCCCCGCTCGAGAGAAACGATGATATCGAACTCGCCCTGCCGGAAGCCACGGTCCTAAAGCTGACCGAGCGCTTTAACGCCGCATGTTTTGGAATATTGCCGACAGATAAAGCTGCGTTGGAGGCGATCCGGGACGCTATGCAGACCGGACGGCAAAATAAGATCGACCGTTGCCAGATTCTACAAAAATACCGAGATATTTTTCGACAGTAGCACGTTCTGGTCGAGGAAAATTTCGCGGCGCGCAATCTTCCATACGCCATCAACCCGTCGTAGTGTATCGTTGCGCTTGCCAATATAGGTGTCGTGTTCATCTTCTTGGCGGTTACGATAAACGAGAAAGCGGCAGCGCGTCTCCACTTCTTCTGGTGCGGCATAATCCGGGCGCACCCCTCGTAGCCGAAAATTGCTGATGATGTGAGTAGTGCGCGACGGCGGTTGTTCCGCCCAATGAACGCCGGTTGCCAATTGTTGGACCCGCTGGCGCAACGTCTCAAGACCTTCGTCAATCCAATTTGTCTCCGCTTTTTCCAAGGTAAATTCTCCTGCTAACCCATCGGACGGAACATTTCGGGCCATCGGCATCCAATAGCGACAATCCTCAGTGAACAGCTCCAACCAAGCGAAGAATTCTCGAGCGTCGAGAAGGTCTGCCTCGGCGGCAAAAAATTCTTCGATCTCCTCCTTCAACAATAGTCTTTGAACCAACGCGTCAGCCTCCATGAGACGCCGCCGCGCTCTGAGGTTCCGGCATCAAGTCGGCCCAATCCTCCGCCTGCATAAATTGCTCCCAGCGACGATAGAAAATGCGTTGGTTGGCTTCCGAATAACTGCCACTTTGAACCGCTCCAGGAAGCCCTGGCACCTGCCGTTCTTTTCCCAAGCCAAGCTGGTAATTGTAGGCCCGCCGTCGAGCTATGGCGCCTCCGCTCGCCGCCGTCGCATAAGTCCAGTTTTCCATGTCGTCCGATTCAGTAATCCCGGCCGGACCCGAATAGCGCAAATAGTAGTGACGCAGCATATCCTTCACTTTGGCTGGAGCGTCAGCATCCACCAGGTAGTAGCGCCACATCTCCATCTCGGTGGCGCTGATCGGATGCGCTAACAGCAGTGTGCGCGGCTGGTTGGCATGGAACGACATATTGGGAAAGATAGTGCCGACTGTCATACCGACGCGCATGCGGTCCCCAAGATTGCGAACGCGAGCTTCGTAGACCTCGCGATAATAAGCCTCGACCTCCGGGTCGTTGCGGTAGCTGGCCGTGTATTCCGGCTCCTCATAATGCGGCAAGAAGCCGAGAACTCCGTGACCCAATCCCGGAAAACCAATAGCGTGGCGTGGACGTTGTTCGTCACGCCGACCTTTGCCGCCAGACGGCCCAATCTCCGCCAAATTAGCCGATTGATGACTGACTTCGTGATACAGATCACCTACAAAATTCTCGGCGCTAAGTTTCCAATTGCTCCGCACCCGCCACTTCTGCACGCCGCCTATGACTTCCGAACCGCCGGCACTGCCGTCACGGTGATCCAGCACGCAATCAAGGAACATTCGCATATCACCAAGGTAATCTTCGAACGGCATCGCCGCCGAATCCCAATTGGCCCAGACCGTGCCCTTGTAATTCACCACATGGGGGCAGCGTTCCAGGCCCCACCCCTCGCGGTCAAGCTTACCGCCGTACCCTTCTTCCGAACGCGGCACGCCGACGAGGGCGCCCGGCTGCGATACACGTTCCCGGTCGGTCGAAAAACTCCATCCGTGATACGGGCAGGTAAAGACGGCGGAATTTCCCTGGTCGTAGCGGCAAACTTTCATACCGCGATGTGTGCAACTGTTGAGCAGGACGAGAATTTCACCCTGCTTGTTGCGGGTCAGGATGACTGATTCCGTCCCCATACGAGAAACGAAGTAATCGTTAGGTTTTGGTATCAAGCTTTCGTGCCCGACTAATAACCAGCCGCGCGTGAAGATATTCTCCATCTCTTGGTCGAAAATATCCGAATTAACGAACAACTCTCGACTGACGACGCCATTCTCCACGTCCACCAGCCCGCTGATGTCAATTTCACATCTTATCATCTCGACCGTCCCGTTGGTTTATGGATTAAGGTAGGGCGGATCAATCCCTCTTGGAAGCACGCGATAGCTTTAATCGTCCGCCACCTCCTGCAACGTTGCATCGGATACTGGATTGCCGGTGCACGAAGACATCGTCGGCGTCGCCACGGCGTCCGGAGGCGTTCCAGCGCAACAATTCCTAGGTAGCGCTCAGAAAAGAATACGATATAGCATACGAGAATATTCGCCTAAACTGAATGTCGACGGCATCAAAGCGTTCAATTCGGCTGAATCCCATCTTGGCAGCCATTAAGCAATTTGGTTTGCCTGGTTGCAGTTCCCCTCTGAACCCGCCTTATCGCCGCAGTAACGCCACCTCCGGCGCACATGCGAGTTCTGATTGAGCAGTAGCCTATCCCAAATAGGTCTCGAACCAATCGCGAGACGCCGATGCGATGGCTGACAGTTGTTTGGTGTAGGGGTCGTAATGACCTCCCGGAAACATCTTCAGCCGTTTCGGCTCATGCGCAGTAGAATAGGCTTGAAGTTGAAGGTCTGTTAGGCATTTGGTGTCGTGCGTCGCCACCGCCAGCAGCAATGGTGTGGGTGAAATAGCGGCGATATAACTGCCCGGCTCATAGGCGTCGCGAAAGGCTCGGCTGAGCAGCGTGCATGTATTGACATAGGTCGTGCCAGCGCCTGCAACCTTGCTCCATTCGTAGCTTTCATCGCCTTCCCTCGAGATTGGAATCATCAGGGGTTCCTCACCGCGCTGACGGCGGGCGCGCTCCTCATTCACTTCTCGAACGAACGCCGCATAGCCTTCAGTCGTTAGCACCCGGATCGTGTTCTCATGTCCACTGATTGTCGGCACCACGGACACGACGCATTTCACCCTCCGGTCGGTTGCGGCCACGACGAGGCTGTGACCACCAGCAAAACTGGTGCCCCACAGACCAATCCGATCCGTGTCGACCTCTTCGCGGCTTCCCACATAAGTTATAGCATCTCGCATATCGGAAATCTGCTGCCACGGATCGATCTCGCCGCGCAGGGCGCCGCCGCTCGACCCAGTGTTGCGATGATCATAGACGAGGCAGGCGAAGCCCGCCGCGCAGAAGACATCGGCATAGCGGTCCAGCGCCATTTCTTTGACCGCTCCAAAACCATGGCTGAGCACTATAGCGGGAAACAAGCCACTTCCGCTGTCCGGCGTGTAGAGAAACGCCGCAAGCTGCGTTCCGTCCAGTGATTTGAATTCCACATTCTCACGCATCATTACGTCCTCTTATTAGCTGGCCACAGGGATCACATCGCCGAGATGGCGCGACCTCCATCCCCGAACACCACGTCGCCATTAACACAATCCGCCGCATCCGATGCTAGGAACACAACGATCCGCGCCACCCCCTCTGGCGTGGACAGGCGGCCCAATGGACTGCGCGCGAGGCGCTTCTTCCAGCCTTCCTCGTCCACCACGCGCATCGTGCCGGGCGTCGGCATCGGTCCAGGAGCGACGGCATTCACCCGAATGCCCTGCTGCCCAAGTTCGACCGCGCACTGACGCGTCAGGGCCGAGATCGCGCCTTTTATCGCTGCATAGACAGACCCGTTAGGGATGCCGTGAACCGATGCGGGCGATGTCATGTTGACGATACTGCCCGATCCCTGCGCGATCATATGCGGCGTGACCGCCTGTATGCCCCAGTAGACTGCGTCCAGGCCGATCGCCATCTGGCGCCGATAGACGTCCTCCTGCACCTCGGTCATCAGCTCGTATTTAACCCACATGGCATTGTTCACCATCACGTCGATCCCGCCGAAATGAGCCGCAATGTCATCGATGATCTTCTGCCACAACGCACGATTGGTCATATCAATCGCGCAGGGCAGAACCTCGGCACCGTTGGCTCGGATTGCCGTGACTGTTTCGTCTAGACGCTCCGCGTCTGCGTCGACCAGAGCCAGACGCGCACCCACACGCCCAGCCTCTTCCGCAATCGCCCGCCCGATGCCGCCGGCTGCGCCTGTCACGATAACCGTCTTGCCTTTCAACACCGTCATAATTCGCTCCTTAATTTCTTGATCGTGTCAGAAGCGGCTGGGGAAAAGCAGTCGCTCCCAGCCAGCCGCATCCAGCCGTTCGCGAAACGCCCCCTTGGTTGCTTCATCGGGCTGCTGCATCGGCGGTCCCATCGGCCCACCAGCCATGCCTAATATGTCCATCCAATATTTGATGAGGGCCATCGGATGCGCGGCCTTCTTCTCGTTCCACAATACCGCATAAATGTTGGCCCATACTTCCCGCAGCGGCATAAGTTCTTCGCGGATAATGGCTGCGCCCGTCATGTCGCCTTGCTGCGCGAGACGCAGGTAATCAACGATCGGCTGCCGCTCCGGGCTTTGCATCAAATAGACGCTGGTCGACCCCATCAACACTTGTTGGCCGTGTTGGATTGTCATCTCCAGTAATTGCTCCTCGAACGGGTAGGACAGCACGACCTCCGCACCGAACATCTCCATCGCCCGGATAGTGTGCTGCGGATCCTTGATCGCGTTCTTGAAGCCACAGACATTGGGGATTTTCGCGATGCGCGCCATGGTCTCGTGCGTCATGGTCGCACCGGAATGAGTCGTGTTGAATGCAACGATCGGCATGTCCACCTTGCCGGCTACATATTCGATATAGTCGTGCATCAGGTCCTGCGACGACGCCCATTCATAAGGCACCCAAAGGATAATCGCCTCCGCGCCGATCGCTTTGGCATATAAGCTGAGATCAATCGTCTCGGCCACGCTATGATCGGCGGTGTAGAAGGCGCACATTGCTCGCTCGCCCGTCGTCTCCGCGATTAGGTCCATCGCATGCTTTCGCTGCGCAATGGTGAGGCTCCAGGCATCAAGAAACCCGAAGCCCACGCCACTGGCACCGGCGGCAATCACGCGTTCGACATTCTTAACGACACCCGCCTGATCCAACGCGAAATTGGCCGTGAAAGGCGCTGACGGACTGGAAAACAGTCCCTTCAGATGCGCCTTCGCCCATTCCTTGGCCTCATGCCGACCGACCTTCACGCCTACTCCTCTAGTCACTCAGGGGAACGCGATTATTCCACCCCATAAGCCCTTTAAATTTCCCGTTAGGATTTTTAACCTTGGGACTTGGGCGGATATTCTATGGTTTTCGGCCTTTGACTATTATCCAAGGAAAGCGCCAGGACTGATTATTTGGGGAAAGCGCGTTCGGCGATTCTTCAAACTGTTCAATTGTAACATCCTTAAAGCCGGCATCCCACATTGCGTTGCCCAGATCCATTTCATTCAGTGGTTTCATATAGGGTTCATTATTTCGTTGGGCATGTCCAAAATGAACAAATTGATTGAATGGATCATCATCAGTTGAATAGTCCAGATGTATAGCATAGCCACCGTCATCAAGAACGCGAAACGATTCTTGTATCAAATCCTGGATCGCTCTTGGTGGCATTTCATGTAAGAGCATCGTGGAAGTAACGAGATCAAAACGCGCCGACGGAAATGGCGTTTCTTCAGCACTGCATTGGTAATATTGGATGTTATTGAATCGGTCCTCATGGGCTCTGAGCGCTGCAAGTTTAAGGCATGGCTCCGATACGTCGATGCCTATAGCTTCAGCGTTGGGAAAATCTTCGGCAAAGGGTTGCGTACTTTTCCCAAACCCGCACCCCAGATCCAGTATTCGTTGGGGCTCAAAGACTGATTTTACAATTGCGTTGAAGCGAGGATGTAAGCCACGGTCTTTGCTACCTCCGGGCCACATTGATCGGGAACCCCGTTCATATACAAAACCCGCGAGGGTGTCCCCACAGGTACCTCCTGGATGCTGATGTATATCGATTGCGGTAAAATAAGCAGGCGGTACAAAACCTGGCTGCAAGGTTAACAGGTTTCCCGGTAACTCCTGATCAAGTCTTTCTTCCAATTCGGGACGGAAGGGCTCATGCATTGGCACAATACCGTACCTTCCAGAATATTTCATTCTTTGGAGATGACGTTCTAGATACGAATAATATTGATAAGTAACGTTATCTCGGCTTGCCATCTCGATGGCAGCATAATTTTTTTCGTCAACTTTTGCGTAACACTCACTCTTTACCTGTGGGTATAGGGTATTGGACCAATACGTTTTGCAGCCAAGAAGGAATGATTGATAGGCATCAAAACTACGACCGAGCGGTTTCATGATTTGGAATTCCGCTGTGGTGTGAGTCCCCTAGCTGACTGCTTTCCGCATAGGTTCGCCATAAGGGCGGCTGTGAACGCTTCGCGATCAGCCCCATCAACTAAGAGCGTATCGGAATTCGGTTGATAATCGTCCAATTCATTAGGTTCGAGAAGACCACGTGCGGTGAGGGTTCTTTCTAGAACTGTTAACCTGTCACGCGTCACATATAGTTCTGCTGCCAACGTCATAATCATGCCGACAGCGCGGTCCAATGCCTCATCCTTAAAAAAACTTTGCTCTGGCCTGTCTTCCATATGTCTATTCCTATTCATTTCGTGCTGTAAGAAGGGCAATCCTTTGAACAGCAGGATAGCCGACGTCCATGGGACCCCTCACTCC
The DNA here is from genome assembly GCA_049601975.1 of Alphaproteobacteria bacterium. Lineage (GTDB taxonomy): Bacteria > Pseudomonadota > Alphaproteobacteria > UBA8366 > UBA8366 > UBA6544. The sequence goes on from JBMYRC010000003.1 coordinate 27,731, forward strand.
TTGGCATGTCCAGCCACCATCCACGGAAAACTCGCCCCCGTGTTTAAGGAAGCCTCGTCAATAGCTAGTAACAGGATCGCATAGGCCACTTCCTGACAATTGCCCTCGCGTCGGACCGTAATGGCGGCAACCCTCACGCGGCACTCTTCCAGACCGCCGCTCAACATCGCAGTTTTCATGTCGGGCATCGCGCCCGTATTTAATGAATTCACACGGATACCGTCCTACACGGCGTGTGGCCTTGGTCGCCAGGCGCACAGCTCCCTTGGCGGCGTTATAACCCATGTGAATCCATGGCAGGCCTGCGAGGCCTGACAACAACGATACCTAGGCCTGCCCCACCTTCTGCACTTTGGGGATGAAGATTTGCATGACCAGGAACGGACCCTCAGCAAAAACTTCCATTTGCTCATCCCAGTTGCTAGTGTTCAGTCGGTCCGGGTAACAGCCGCTGATGCCGGCGTTGTTGCTCAATATATAGATCTGGCCGTAGGTCGAAATCGTCTCCAAAACCGCTTTCGCCCAATCAGCCTCGCTTGTGACTACAGCTTTAGGAAAAGGGCCTCACCGCCGTCCGCAACGATTTCGTCAGCCACGATTGCACATTTTTCTGTGGCTCGGTCCGCGGTTATAACTTTGACACCTCCGTCGGCAAACATTTTCGCGGTCGCGGCCCCTAAGCCGGATGCGGCACCAGTTACAATCGCGACTTGTCTTTCAAGCGCATATTCTGCCTCCCTCCTTTCATTGGATTGGAGTATTGAGGATCGACAATAATTTATAAGATTTTTAGATGAAGGCGGCCCTCAACGCACAGATTTGCATCAAAAATGAAAATATAAATTATAAAATTGAGTCAATGCTACGGCTTCTTCACGAGGCTAAGTTGGAAACATATCTTGCGAGGGTGCCAGCACCGAATCATCCGGGCTGAGGTGGTTTCCGCAACCTCTAAACAGCCAGATAGCCGCCATCCACGGGTAGCTCGATCCCCGTAATGTAGGAAGCCTCGTCACTGGCCAGAAACAGGTTTGCAAAAGCCACTTCCTCGACGCGGCCAGCACGTTGGGCCGGAATGGCAGCTATCCTGATGCGGCGCCCTTCAGGGTCGGCTGCCATCATCGCGTTCTTCATAGGCGGCATTACGCCGGGGTGCACCGAATTCACGCGGATACCGTCCGACGCGAACTGCACGGCGGCGGACTTTGTCGCAACTCGCACGGCCGCCTTCGCGGCGTTATAGCCCATATGCACATAGGCCTGGCCGACAAAGGCTGAGATCGACGATACATTCACGATCGAGCCCCGCCCGGCCTTCTGCATAATGGGGATGACGGCCTGCATACCCAGGAACGCACCCTTGGCATAGATGTTCATCTGCTCATCCCAGGTAGCGGTGTTTAGTCGATCAGGGTGACTGCCGCTGATGCCGGCATTGTTGACCAATATATCGATCCGCCCGTAAGCCGAAACCGTCTCGGAAACCACACTCGCCCAATCGGCCTCGCTTGCGACATCCAGCTTTAGGAAACGGGCTTCGCCGCCGATTGCGGCAATATCGTCAATCACCACGGCACCTTCGTCCCCGGTCAGGTCCGTAACGATCACCTTAGCTCCTTCGCTGGCGAAAGTTTTTGCAGTCGACGCCCCCATTCCGGAAGCGGCACCTGTCACAATCGCAATCTTGTCTCTCAAACGCATCCTTTGCCTCCAAATCGCAATATCGGGGCCCAATCACTTGAGCTTATTCCCGCTAGATCATTAAATTGGGAAATTCCCAATCTAATTGATGAGTGTTTTTATTGCCGTTTTATAAACTTTTAATTAATATACAATATTATTTTGTTAATTAACTATTATTAAAAAAATTTACTACTTATTACGGCCCGATCTCCATCAAATTAGCCGATTGATGACTGACTTCGTGATACAGATCATCTACAAAATTCTCGGCGCTAAGTTTCCAATTGCTCCGCACCCGCCACTTCTGCACGCCGCCTATGACTTCCGAACCGCCGGCACTGCCGTCACGGTGATCCAGCACGCAATCAAGGAACATTCGCATATCACCAAGGTAATCTTCGAACGGCATCGCCGCCGAATCCCAATTGGCCCAGACCGTGCCCTTGTAATTCACCACATGGGGGCAGCGTTCCAGGCCCCACCCCTCGCGGTCAAGCTTACCGCCGTACCCTTCTTCCGAACGCGGCACGCCGACGAGGGCGCCCGGCTGCGATACACGTTCCCGGTCGGTCGAAAAACTCCATCCGTGATACGGGCAGGTAAAGACGGCGGAATTTCCCTGGTCGTAGCGGCAAACTTTCATACCGCGATGTGTGCAACTGTTGAGCAGGACGAGAATTTCACCCTGCTTGTTGCGGGTCAGGATGACTGATTCCGTCCCCATACGAGAAACGAAGTAATCGTTAGGTTTTGGTATCAAGCTTTCGTGCCCGACTAATAACCAGCCGCGCGTGAAGACATTTTCCATCTTTTGGTCGAAAATATCTGAATTTACGAACAGCTCTCGACTGACGACGCCATTCTCCACGTCCATCAGCCCGCTGATGTCGATTTCACGTCTTATCATCTCAACCGTCCTGTTGGTTTTCGGATAAAGGTAGGGCGGATAAATCCCACTTGGAGGCACTCGATACCCTTAATCGTCCGCCACCCCCCGTAGCGTTGTCTCGGACACTCGATTGTTGTGATCGCGGACGATTATTTGCGCGCGGAACAATGCCCAAAGTTCAACCATAAAAATAGCAATGATAATGGCGATCCCAATCGGCGGCACGATGAAAAACAAAAGCGCACCGACCACGAACACCGCCAAATTAACGACGCCGCGCGCCGTCTTTCCAAGATAGAAGTGATGTAGACCGGCGACCAAGAACCAATTGAGTGTCGCATAAGTATCCGGGTCCTTGGTGCGCCCCTTCAGCCGCTCGTAGTAGCGCTTACGAGTATCGTTCGGCAGGGCTGATACAGCATCACGCAGGCGGTTCTCTTCCCGCTCGACTTCCGACGCATCCAGCATCACCGATCACGCATGGGGCATGATTGTCGGAACAGGATCGGGAATTTTGTCGCGCCTATTTGGATCGTTACAACGACGTAGACGACCGATGGCCAATCGCACGCCGTCCACCGCGCCATGGCGTCGAATGGCCTTCTTTGCATAAGCCGAACAGGTTGGCGAAAAATTACACTCGACAAGATATCGCGCCCCTCCGCCCCGTCTCTGGTAGAGGCCGATCAATGCGATAAGTGCCCGCGCGATCATTCCCGCCCGAGCGTCACAATGGCGGCTTCCCGGGTCCAGAACAGCATGAAGCGTTTTTGCTCCAAAACCATGAAAACCATCTGCCAACCGTCCGCCGCTTCCTCGTTCAACATATTTTCAAGCTTCTTGATCGGCATGCCCGAAGCACCGAACATCAATGTGCCGCAGCCGCCCTCGACGACATGCATGATTTTGTATTCTTTAAAGGCCATGAAACGCTTTCCTTGTGCTGACCGCCACGGGCAATTGCCGTCCGGCTTGAGAGGGAAAGCCTACATGGCGAGTGGGCTGACGATCAATCCGTCACCGCATCTTTTTTTTGCTCTGGCGATCTCAGGCGTTCTGTGGCCCCCGCACCAGACGGCCTGGATATCGGCCCGTCGACTCACCGTTGCGATAGACAGGCACGCCGGAGACGATTGTTGCCTCGAAGCCAACGGACTTTTGGATTAACCGACGCCCACTGCTCGGCAGGTCATAGGCGACCTGCGGATATCCCAACGCCAATCGGTCGTAATCGATCACGTTGATATCCGCCTTGAAACCGGGCTTGAGCTGGCCTCGGTCATTCAGGCCGATGGCCTGCGCATTGTCGTTGGTGATGCGTTTGACGGCCCAGGACAGCTCAACCTTGTCGCCGCGCGTCCGGTCTCGCGTCCAATGGGTCAACATATAAGCCATCGACGAGGCGTCACAGAGCACGCCCACATGCGCGCCCCCATCGCCTAGACTGACCAACGTGTTTGGATGCTTCATCATCTCGCCGACCGTGTTCAGGTCGCCGTAGGCGTAATTGCTCAGCGGGCGATAGAGGATCCGTTTGCCGTTCTTCTCCAGCAGAGTTTCGTAAACTAGTTCTTCCGGATCGCGCCCCTCGCGCTTTGCTCGTGCCGCGATGCTTTGATCGGCCGGAGGCTCATAGTCCGGTGTCTCACCGTCCCATGGGAAAATTCGCCCGTAGTTCGAAACCCTTCCCGCCAGCTTCTTCGTTGGGCAGGTCTCCGACATAACCTGTTTGCGGAATTCGGGATCACGTAAATGCACCAGCTTCTCGTCGAGCGTCAGATGCGCGATCTTCTCCCAACTTGGACGACCCGAGAACGGGTTGAGTGAGATTTCAAATCCAAGCAGAATACCCGTCGGGCGGGTCAACACCTGACCTTTGATATCCGCACCGTTGGCATTGGCGTCAACTATGCCAGACATCAAACCTCGCCAGAGTTCCGGGCGGCTATCGCGCTGCAGGATCGTGATCGCCATCGGCCGTTTGGCTCGGTTGCTGATTCGCTTCAGCATCGCGAATTCCTCGTCCGGCTCGTCGAAATCGGAGATCACTTGTATCCATCCGGAGCCAGCTTCGCCGACGGCCTCACCGATAACCGCGAGCTCTTCCTCCGCCGCCCGCAAGGTCGGCGTGTGTTCGCCTGCCAAGGTGCGGTGATTGATCGTCCGCGAGGTTGAAAACCCAAGCGCCCCCGCCTTGATACCGGCCGCGGCGATACGGCCCATCTCGATGCGCTCCTCCGGCGTCGCCTGCTCATGGCGCACCGCGCGCGCGCCCATGACATAGGTACGAACGGCCGCATGCGGGACCTGCGTCACCACATCAAGGTCGTATTCCCGCCCATCGAGGGAATCCATGTATTCGTCAAAACTCTCCCAATTCCACGGCAGGCCTTCGGTCAATACGACTTCCGGAATGTCTTCCACACCTTCCATCAGCTTGACCAGGAGATCGCGCTGGTCAGGCTTGCAGGGCGCGAAGCCAACGCCGCAATTGCCGACCATCACCGTGGTCACTCCATTCCATGACGAAGGTGAGATCGAATTGCTCCAGGTTATTTGGGCATCGTAGTGGGTGTGCGGATCGACGAAGCCCGGCGTGACGATCTTGCCGGTGGCGTCAATTTCCTCGTCGCCTTTCGACAGGTTCGGTCCAATCGCTGATATCTTGCCGTCGACGATCGCGATGTCCGCTTCGACCGGTTCGCCGCCCAAACCATCGATGATCGTGCCACCGCGTATGACCAAATCCGCCATTGTACCTATCCTTATTCCATGGTGCCGTAATTATGATTTAGTGCGGTTTCCGCGCGGCACTATGGCAAAAAATTATGCGCGACGCTGACTGCAACTTAAAATCACCAACGCTGCCGCAAGTTCAAACCCCGCGGCAATTCCAAGAACGGACCCATATCCGCCGAAAGATTCAAACAGCGCCCCATAGAAGGCCGGCCCGAACGCCGAGCAAAACTGGATTGCAGTGCCTGCGACACCATACATCGTGGCAAAATCGACGGCGCCGAATTCTCTTCTGACGACGATGGGCGAGAGCGTTGTTATTTGTCCTAGGCAAAATCCATAAACCAAGCTGCCGAGGATCAGAATGAGATCCGAAGCAAACACGGAAATCGCACCGAGCGCCGCGACCTGCACGAGAAAAACACCTGCGCTATAGCGGCGCGGGTCGAGCCGGTCGACAACCTTCGCCAACAATAGTCGACCCAATAAACCCGCGAGTCCGGTCGCACCGATAAGCCATCCCGCGCCGACCGAGCCCAATGAGGGCAATGCGAGTGCGAAATGATGGCTCAAAAATCCGACCTGTACGATCAACCCCAGCGAAAACGCAATTGCCACGCTCCATAAGGCCCAGGATCGACGACTGACGACCGCTTTAGTGGATGTGTGCCTATCCGCGATTACTCCGTGCGGCTCGCATTTGCCCGGCGACCCATCCTTCCCCAAACCAAGCTCGCCTGGTCCGCGAAACCTGAATACCACTAGGCTCAACGGCAGCATAAAAACGACAACCAAGAGTGCCGATAGCATAGTGGCCTCGGCAAATCCCCAGCGCGCAATGGCCATGACCAAGAGAGGGACGACCACCATTGCGCCGACGCTTGCCCCCGTCAGCGCTAATGTGATGCTGCGGCCTTGATACCGCTCAAACCAGGGGGCGATTGTCGTACTTAACCCGGCCACAGACATCGTCGCATATCCAACACCCATGCAGGCGAAAGCCGCAAACAATTGCCATAGCGCCTCCAAACGTCCGACCGCAACTATTCCGGCGCCCAGCAGCAGCGCGCCTCCGCTTATTACATATCGAGGCCCAAACCTGCTAATCCCGGCGCTAACCGCTGGAAGGACAATCGCATTGGTCAGAAAAAAGACGGTTATGGCGGCGGAGACGATGGACGTCGGCCAAACATGCGCGCGCGTGATCTCGCTGAGATAGACGCTCGAGCCAAAAACTCCGAAACCCCACGTAAACACGGCCGCAACGAAACAAACGCCAACCACGCGCCATCCATGAAACATTCGGATTATTTCCAATCCTAACTTGAGCTACTGAACTTCAACCCGACAACACCGGCGACGATCAGAAAGATGCTGGCGAATTTCAGCATCGTCGCCGCTTCCTTGGAATACAGGATGCCGATCAGCGCGGACAGCGCCGTGCCGACACCCGACCGCACAGCATAGGCGACGCTAATCTCGATCTTTGTGATAGAGAACGTTAGTACGACAAAAGATGCGGCATAGAAAAAATAAATATGGACGGCCATAACTTGGTAAAACCATCCGGCAACTTCATATATGATGCCCCAAAGACCTCCAAAAGAATGCCAATACTAATTACTATCCAGTATTTTAACATTTATACACTTACTTTATAAACTGTTTTACTTCGAACGTTTCACGAGTTCGAACAACTTTACCTTCCCAATGACGGTCGAATTCTTTGACGAATTCCTTAATTAAATCTGAGTTAAGTATGCCATTCGCCGCCGCGAGATCGGGAAATTCGTAGAATGCGAGATGCACGCCAGGGTCCACATCGCTCCAACCGCGCATGGCGCTGACGGCATTAAAATCGCGAAGTGCGTCAGGTAGATGCTCAGTCTCATACCAATGGTCGAAACTTTCGCGGCTGGCTTCTTCAACTTCGGCGCGGACGATCAGATAGGCTGACATCATTTACTCCTAGATTCAAAAACTCTGGCCCTGAGTCTAATAAATCGGACCCTCCATCCGAATGCAAATTTCTACAGAATCTCGATCGTCATTTTACCGGCAAAGGTTAAGATCTCACTTTAGGTTGAGACAATATTTCACCCGTTAAATTTGCCTAGAAGAAGGTTTACTTTTAAGAATAAATAGAGCGAGAGATTCATCATTCGTTAGGGCGCTAAAAATTTGCCAGATGGAATCTGGGCTGGCGAACCTTTCATAAATTGCGTTCCAGAGGATGGTAACCAGCGACTCAAGGCTCTTTTTGCCTATTGGGTAACGCTCAGTAAGGCAGCGAACCTCCCACGACGAACTGACTTTGACCCCACCGAAGTCCCTCGGTTGCTTGCAAAAATAGCGCTTCAAGACGTCGTCCGAGACCCCATTCGCTTTAGATACCGATTGATGGGAAGTGACGTAATTTAATTACGGGAATCTAACCACACCGGCCGATGGCTATACGAAATTTATCCAAACTTTGAACAGTCCATAACCTACAAGCGCCTTGTCACTGTTGTAGAGGAACGGCTATCCATTTGGTGTATTGGCCAGCCGACCCACCATTAAAGAAGCGAATTCCGGCTCCGCGAATTACTTCATCTACCCTTTGCCGACGATGGCAAACCCGTCGACACGCTTATAACTGCCGTTCTCGTTCACCAATAATTTTCGGCACGTAAGGGTTGTCCACCATTTTAATACCGGCATAGTTTATTATTCAGGAACTAGACACCGTATCGGAGCTACGCCATGCCGCTCGACAATGCTCGTATTCATGACGTGCCGAACGACTTGCTCGCCGCGATCGACTATTGTTTTGAGCAAGGCTGGACGGACGGTCTTCCGGTCGTCCCGCCAAGCGTCGGGCGGGTCGAGGAGATGTTGCAATACGAGGGACGTCCGCCCGAGACCGTGATCGCGAGCCATCCAGCGACCGGATTCGAGTGCACAGTCCACGCAGCAGCGGTCAACGCCGTGATGGCCGGCTGTAGGCCGGAATACTTCCCAGTCGTCGTCGCAGCCTTGGAAGCGATGAACGAGCCCGACTTCAACTTTCACGGATCAACGGCGAGTACCGGTGGATCGGCTCCGCTGATGATCGTCAGCGGACCGATGGCGGACGACCTTGGTATGAATTCAGACGTTAATCTGTTCGGCCCAGGCAACCGCGCAAACGCCACCATGGGCCGCGCGGTGCGATTGATCCTCATGAACGTATTCCGGATGATCCCGGGTGTGTCGGACAAATCGACCCAAGGTCACCCGGGTAAATTCACCTTCTGCATTGCGGAGCGCAGCCGCGGTAATCCCTGGCCTCTGCTAGTGGAGGATCAAGGTTATCCGCAAGGTGTCAGCAGCGTCACCGTCCTCGCGGGCGGCGGTTTTTGCAATGTAGAGAACCACGGCGGCAATACCCCAGGGCAGGTGTTGGGCGCGGTCGCAGACGCGATGGCAAATTATGGCTGCATCACGCTTGGCCAATCGGCTGTCGTCCTGGCGCCGGAACATGTACGGGTTATCGAAGCTGCTGGATGGAGTAAGACTCAGGTAAAGGAATTCTTGTTCAGTCGGGCCTATCGCACGGTCGACGGCATGAAGTCCGTCGGCAAATACCGCCAGCGGGAATACGACAAACAACATGCGGATGGCGGCACGCATCCCCTGGTAAAGGACGGCCAATTGCACCGGGGCCTAACACCCGACGATATTCTGGTGGTCATGGGCGGCGGCGATGCGGGCGGACATTCCTGCTTTATTCCGTCCTGGAGCCGTGCCCGATCTTCCTTAATGCAGTCGAAGCCCATCGGCGTCTGCATTGACTGCGATTGATTGTAAGGAGAGACGACATGCAACTTTACGACCCCACCGTCACGGGACCGGAGCGGAATTTCGCCCGCGCGGCTACCGTCGGCGATCTTGATGGCAAAACCATCGGCATCCTTGAGAACGGCAAGCTGAACGCCGTCAATATGCTACGGGAGACCGCCATCTTGTTCGAGCAACGCCACGGCTGCACCATCGCGCCGGTCTATTCTAAGTCGAATGCCAGCGCGCCTGCCCCCGGCGACATGCTCGAAGTTGCGGCCAAGGAGGTTGATTTCCTGATTACCGGGCTCGGCGATTGAGGGAGCTGTTCGACGTGCAGTTTGCATGACGGTATCAGCTTCGAACAATTGGGAAAACGGGCTGTGGTACTCTGCACCGAACCATTCGAAGTAACCGCGCAGAATATTGCCCGTATGCTGGGCCTGCCGGAATATCCCTTCGTTATGGTGGAGCACCCGATCGGCAGCCGCACATTGGACGAAATCAAAGTCCTGGCCGAAGCGGCATATGAGCAGGCGCTCCCGATATTGAGTGGGCAAACGTAAGTCCGAATCCTCTCCCGCGAGGGGGATTTCTTAAAGCTACAGAGGTGCGAGGCGGAACGAATCGCGCTCCTGTTGATCTAGTTGATCGACTAAGCCGATTTCCCAATCGAGATAGGCATGCGCCGCTGCCGGGTCGCCGCCGTTGGGATTGTTGCGGTGCTGCCAGTGATACACCAATTTGATACCGTCTGCATCCGATGGCTCATTTGGTGTGGCGACGATCTTAAGACCCGCTTCCCGCCACGCAGTCTCATCGCCCGACAGCTGTTGGACATTCGTGATGCCCAATTCTCCAAGCCGCTGAGCCGCGAGCGCGGCGATGCCGTCATCGGAGGTGATCAGGACGACCGGCTTTTCCACAGTCAGGCCGAGCCCCTCAAATCTCGGCCGGATCGACCATGTCGCTCCCTCGATGTGTCCCGCGCGATAGGCACGGGGCGAACGCAGGTCCACAAGTTGGGCATTCCCGAGTTGGTCTTTTGCCGCCGCGGCGACCGGCTCTACTCCGAAAGTCGAGACCTCGGGTATCGCGACGCCGCGCATGGCATCGACGCCGCCGCGTAAGATCGCGACATCGTAGCCGATCTGATGGATCCAGTTCGCCATCATCGGCGCCCGAATCATCTCGTTGTCCATGACGATCACGCGACCGCCGCGCACGCCGACCCAGAGGTCGATGCCTTGCACCAGTTGCCCGCCGAGCGCGTGGCGGCTGCCCGGGATTCCGTCAGCCTCAAATTCCTCATCGCTTCGAACATCGATCAGATAAGTCGAGCGTGTCGTATCCGCGAGCCAAGCGGCGGCTTCTTCTGGCTCCACAAATTTTAGGCCCGTCTTTGCCGCACGCGCTTCGGCCCGCTCGCGCAACGGTGCCAGTTTTGCCTCCGATGTCGGCGCATCCGGATAAGTGCGGGTCGCCCCTTCTTCGCGCTGGAGCCCCGCGAGGAACCAGCCCTGTGTCCCGTTCTCAAGCGCATAGACCGGGTTGGGGAGGCCAAAAGCCCTGAGCGTCTCTGCCCCCAGAATCGAGCGGGTGCGCCCGGCGCAGTTCACGATGATCGTCGTTTCCGGATTCGTTACCAATTCGCCGATGCGCAAGGTCGATTCACCGTTCGGACAGCAAATCCCACCGGGAATATTGAAGTTGTTGTATTCTCCGTAGGGTCGGCTATCGACGATGATATGGTTCGGGTTTTCCGCCTTCAGCGCCATGACTTGTTCGGACGTCAAGTTCGGCGTGTGATTGCCGATCTCCAAAAGTTCGCCGAACGTCTTACTCGGCAAGTGTTCGCCCTTATAGAGCGTATATCCGGCGGCACCCCAGGCAGCCGCACCTCCCGCCATGATGGACACTTTGGTATACCCTAACGCTTCGGCGCGCGCCGCCGCAAGCCCGGCGATACCGTCATCATTATCATAGAGGACCATGCGGACGACGAGTGCCGGCGCCAACTCGACAAGCCGCACCTCGAAATTACTGTAAGGAACCGATACAGCGAAAAACGGATGACCGTCGCCGAATTGACCACCCTCGCGAACATCAAAGAAAGCGATCTCCTTGCCGTCGGACAACATGTCCCTAACCACGCTCGCCTCTACCATTGTCACCATGATTTTCGCTCCTCATTTTTATCGGACCCACGACAGAGACGCCGCTAAATTGTCGGAATAACCCGAGCAATTCCGCTATTTGGGCTTCTCCGCACTGCTGGGCTTATCGTCAACCGAATACCCTTGTCTCGATGCCCGTTTCCACCATTTATTCGCAATATCCTCATCCGCACGAACGCCCTGTCCCTTATAATACATCAATCCCAGACTGTGCTGCGCGTGGGCATGTCCATATTCGGCAGCCTTCGTGAACCACCTGAGCGCCGCTCCATAATTCTGCGGAAGACCTTGTCCGTCGTAATACATGCGCGCCAGATTGTACTGCGCGCGAACATCCCCCTGAACGGCCGCTCGTATGTACCACTTCTCCGCCATCTGCGGGTCCTTTGGGACGCTTTTTCCCGCTTGATACAACAACGCCATATTGTATTGGGCGTTCGCGTCCCCCTGTTCAGCGGCAAGTTCATATTCCGGTCGTTTGATGCCATACAGTTTCGCTAATACGATATCTTTTCTTTGTTCAAATACTCTTTTAAAAACATTCAGTTTTTCAGCTTTAGAATAACGATCATCAATACTCATGTATTCTTTTGATTTAATTTTTAAATACAACTCTTCTAAAATACTCAATTTAATGCCTGTTACTGGATGTTTTATTTCATCTATAGGAGAGTTTATGCCTTTAATTAAATTTTCATACTGTTCTTTATTCAAAGAAACACGATGTTGCTTATAATTAGGCATGTCGAAGGAAAAACTTAAGTACGACATTTCCTTTTCAACATCAGATATCATTTCTTTCGTTAGCGACTTTGAATCCAGTTCGCTCCATTGAATCGGATCCTTTAGCTTATTCACTATCACGCAAAAAATTGAGCAATCCGGGCTTGCCCGCCCCCAAGGTGCGATAATGGCAATGCCCAATCCACCACCGACAACTGCCACTAAAGCCAACAATACCAAAAATGTTCTGATGCCCTTTAGAACATCAACCCATACCGGTTCGCCCAGAGCGTTGACGTTTCTATCGTTTGAATTTGCCATATTTCATGGATTCACCCGACTACGAGTGAACTCTTTCATTGGTGGTTGGAGTAGTCGTTCGTCAATTTCCCGTCGGGAATGTTCGAGCTTATGCCAACATATAGGCACGGCTTCATAATACCTCTAGAGTTATCTAGTTCGAAGCTCGATCGTTAAACACCCTTCATCAGAACAAGACTTGGTTACTAAACGTTTTCATCGAGCCAAATAGATTACCCAATGCCATATCCGCGAAGGCGAAAATCTTTTAGACCTATTTGGGACACAGGCGGCGATATTAACTTATTGATTTCTTTATTTATATTACAGAAATCACTCCCACTTGATCCTATCCGGGGGCCGCTAGGTTATATCGTAAGTCACACGGTTGATACCACAGAGCTCATTGATGATGCGTTTGGCCCTACGTCCTAAGAATTCGTGATCGAAGGGGAAGTAGTCCGCCGTCTTCCCATCGCCGGCGGAGTCCAATTAGTTGCAACTCATTCCCGTTAGATCATTTCACCCATAATTTCCCAAAGAGATTGATTGGTGTTTTTTTATTGAATATTTCTTATATAATTTAAATAATAATTAAAACACTTATTGTTATTAAATAATAATTGAAACAAAAATATAATATATATTACATATTGTTATTATTTATCACTTATTATTATTTTTATAAAATCCTAATTTATCTAGTATAGAGGTTATTTTATCTATCGGGATGGCATGTCGTGTATTCCCATTTATACCGATCACGGTTTCTGCTCTTAAGATTGAATTTATTATTGCTTCATTTACACTTTCAATAACACCTCTGAATATATTAATAATATTATTATCATTTAATTAGTTTATATTGTATTTATCACCCTGTGATTCATTTTTATTGTATTCCGAATTTGAAAATGCAATAAAAAATCTCTACTACTGTGCGTAGCGACGCCGCCTGCAAGGCCTAATCCCAACCCAGCTCTTTTTGCTAATCTATTAAGTTGTCTGCTTGATAATAGGGCATCTGTCGCAATTACGATCATTATCGATCCCGGCGGCTCTTTAGGTGCACTTTGAAAGGTTCCTTTTAACGGGTCTCCGCCAATCCAGTTAGCGGGGTTTTTCTCATCCTCGTAACCAGGTGGGACGATATGCCGACCTATTGGAATGCCATCCAATCTGAGGTCGCGCGCGTCTCCCGTATTCGTTAAAGTTAGGCAACCAACCATAAACTCTCCTTGGTCTGTTGTGCCTTTATCATATTGAGTTTGAATTATTCTTGAGACTGTACCAATGCCTCCCTTCCATCCGAACCTTGTCATTCCGACACCTGCGCCAACAACACCTTCAGAAAATTCATTTTCGCTGGCTTGATCGATGGCATCTAAAACATGAGATTTCTTGATATGCCTCCCGACGATATCGTTGAAGAACCCGTCGTTACATTCGCCCACCACCGGATTAAACGACCTGATTCCGGGTTTTTGTTCTGATAAGTAATCAATTAAATAATCAGCATATTTCCAAAAAATTAAAGTAATTTTTAAAATTATATTAGATTTTATTCGGCCTAATTATTTAATTTCGGAATACCGAATTTATTAGCATAACCATTTATTACATGATCTTCCGCCGTTACATTATTTTTATTTATGTTTTTTACTATGCGGAAGAATAGCCGTAACACCGGTCCTAATAGGACCTTTTCCGATCTGAAGATCCCCATCACCCTCAAACAGGGTCGTATGGCCAACCTTTATACCAGGGAAATCGGTAATCGAATTTAATTTATCTTTCGGTAAAACACCCATTTCCAACCCTAAATCTTTGCTTCTAGGTCTTTTATTGTCGGATCTCATATTGGAGAACTTCCCTGCTTTCGATTGTCATTTGCCGTCGCCATTGCACTGGAATCATCTGGATATCTTGTTTTTTTCCTCCACTCAAGGAGAACGGTCAATCTCTCTTTAGAGATTGCCGTTAACAACAATACTTCCCGCCAAATTCATGTAGGCAAATCATTTAGGAGAGATTTAAAGGCGAACCTAGGCCCTTAATTTAATAATTTTGTTGAATATATTTTTCCCTGAACTCAACTCCACTCAATAGTGGCACAAACAAAAGGCAAAAAATGTCGGAAATGTCCTTTGAAACAGCTGTTAGATCCCGTCGTTCAGTACGCGGCTTTCAGAACAGGGAAGTCCCTCAAGATGTACTCAACAAGGTGTTTGATATTGCACGTTGGGCACCATCAGGGACCAACATGCAATCTTGGCAAACTTATGTCGCGTCAGGTGCCACAAGAGATACCTTACGCGAACAAATGATGGCGGCAGTGAAAAACGGCTCGCCACCCGACCAAGATTATAAAGAGCCCCGGGCTTCCCTTGGGCAAGTCTGGAAAGACCGCCGTCGAGAATGCGCTGCAGTGCTTTACCGCGCGATGGATATTGCCTGGGAAGATAAACAAGCTCGCAGCGCAGCGGCCTTCCGGAACTTTGAGCTCTTTGATGCGCCCCACGTCGCTTTTCTATGCACGAATGAAGCCTTTGGGTTCCGCGCCTGGGACGTGGGTATGTACGCGCAAACGTTGATGCTTGCCATGACCGCCAACGGTCTGGCCTCTTGCGCTCAAGGCACCATGGCACACTACCCGGATCTCGTTCGCAAAGCTTTTGATCTAGGGCCGGAAGTGAAAGTGCTATTTGGTCTCAGCTTCGGCTACGAAGACACTTCCATGAAGGTAAATGCCGCACACACTGAGCGTGCCGCGCTGGAAGAAACGGTTACATTTAGACGCTAAAGCTCGCCTTTCGGTTCCTCGTGTGCCTGTTTGAAGGAGTGCCGGGACAATCGGCGCGGCTCGAAATCTAAAATCGAGTACCCTTCTCTCCTCGCTTTGCGCCATTATAGAGCATCCGGCGTTTAATTTCGGTATCTTCACGGCAAAGGGCGAGATCGGTCTGCTTTGTGTCGGCCAAGCCTTTGAAGTGGATCAATCGCCGAACGAAGTCCTTTTCGAGGATGTATTTGTCTGTCTCGCCTGTGCCGAGTGTGGACCCGACGAACCATTCGACGGAGACGCATATCTATCCGGACGTTACGTTGTCGTGCGATATTTCGAGAACCGGATGACATTCGAAGACGAATCATTTTTCTGGCAAGAAGGCCTCAAGCGAACACACCAAATCGCCGTTTGGTCCTATGGCTTGATCCCTCAATTGATCTGCAGCACCCCGCTCATCGCCACAGTCAGACGCCGTATCGCTGAACAAATCGCGACACAATGGCCGGTCAAGATTCTACCATTTCCTTACGAGCAAACGCCGGTTCGCGCATTTGGATACTGGCACTCCAGCCGAGACAAAGACCCAGTCTTAGAGCGCTTCCTGGAAATCGTTCGCGAGGTCGTTTCCGAATAAACGGAGGCGGACCGGTTCGGCGCTATTAAACGGGACACATATTTTAATGATTTCATTGGAAATTGCTTTCTTCTGAAATCATTCCCACTCGATAGTGCCTGGGGGCTTGCTCGTAATATCGTAGGTCACCCGGTTGATGCCGCGAACTTCATTGATGATGCGGTTCGCGGTGCGCCCCAAGAAATCATGGTCAAAGGGGAAATAGTCGGCCGTCATACCGTCGCTCGACGTCACTGCGCGCAAGGCGCAAGCGAAATCGTATGTGCGCGCGTCGCCCATCACACCGACGGTACGTACCGGCAATAGCACGGCGAAGGCCTGCCAGATCGTGTCGTAGAGGCCGGCGTTGCGGATCTCCTCTATGTAGATCGCATCCGCTTGGCGCAGAATGTCGAGCTTCTCTCGGGTAATGCCACCGGGTAGCCGGATCGCGAGGCCAGGGCCCGGGAACGGATGGCGTCCGACGATATCTTCCGGAATGCCGAGCTCACGCCCAAGGTCACGGACCTCGTCCTTGAAGAGTTCGCGGAGCGGCTCGACCAGGCTCATGTTCATGCGCTCCGGCAGACCGCCCACATTATGGTGCGACTTGATGGTGACGCTCGGCCCACCGGTGAAGGAGACTGATTCGATGACGTCGGGGTAAAGTGTGCCTTGGGCCAGAAAATTAGCGCCGCCGATCTTTGCAGCCTCTTCCTCGAACACCTCGATGAACAGACGGCCGATGATCTTTCGCTTTTCTTCCGGGTCGTCCTTCCCTTCCAGCTCGCCGATGAACATGTCGCTGGCGTTTCGGTGCACCAGTTTGATGTTGAACCGGTCGCGGAAGGTCTCGACCACCTGCTCGGCCTCGCCCATGCGCAACAAGCCATGGTCGACGAAAATACAGGTGAGCTGGTCACCGATGGCTTCGTGGATCAACACCGCGGCGACTGAGGAATCGACGCCGCCCGACAAGCCGCAGATGACATTACCGTCGCCAACCTGGGCCCTGATCTTGGCGATCTCTTCCTCGCGGAAATTCGCCATCGTCCAGTCACCGGTGCAGCCTGCGATTTTATGCACGAAGTTGCTGAGCAGTTTACCGCCGTCCGGCGTGTGCACCACTTCCGGATGAAATTGCACGCCGTAGAACGGCTTGCTCTCATGCGCGATCACCGCGAAGGGGGAACTGTCAGAGGATGCGACTGCCCGAAATCCCTCAGGAATCTTGACGATTTTGTCGCCGTGGCTCATCCAGACCTGATACTTCTCGCCGGGCTTCCATATGCCCTCGTAGAGCGGACACTCTTCCGCCACGTCGACGAAGGCGCGCCCGAACTCGCGCTCGGTCGTTTCCACGACGTCACCGCCTAATTGCGCGCACATGGTCATCTCGCCGTAGCAAATGCCGAGCACCGGCAATCCCATATCGAAGAGGGTTTCGGGTGCGCACGGTGTATCCGTGGCATGGACCGAGGCCGGGCCACCGGACAGAATCACCGCCTTCGGGTCGAATGCACGAATACTGTCTTCCGTGACTTTATTGAAAGGATGAATTTCGCAATAGACGCCGCTTTCCCGCACGCGGCGCGCGATGAGCTGTGTCACCTGGCTGCCGAAATCAACGATGAGGATGCAGTCTGTCATGGGTGCGGACAAGATACCTAGAGATCGGTCCGCGTCAATGCAGTTATTTAGGAACAGTCCCCTAAATAGTCTTATGCCGCCGCTTCACCGTAATAGAGCTGCACCGTGTGTTTGGCTTGAGCAAAGAACAGCCAGCGTTCGAGCGCGATCCCGATCATGCCGGACACCAATGCAATCACCGCCAGCAAAATACCGAGGCCACCGTCCGCCTGCAGCATCACCGCGGTCGCGACGAGGGGCAGGAAAAGGCCCAGCATTTGCGCAATCCGGCGCAGGCGCTGGGCGTGTTTGCGGGCAATCTTGAAGCCCATCTCGCGCATTAGGTAATTTTCGGAGGAATGCGGCGGGTCCAAAAGGCGAACCTTACCGAGCGCGCCGAGCCCCGTCGCTGTTTCTACCGTGTGCCGCTCCCGCACTGTGTCGATACCGCGCCAGTAGCTGCCCTTAAGCGCCCAGGCGGCGATCAGGGAAAGGATTACTATAATATCGCACCATTGCTCCACCCCGCCGAAGCCTCTGATCAAGACGTTGAGGAATAAGGCGCCAGACGCAAGCGCGAACATGAGATAGACCGGCGTCGTCAGGGCATTGTTCCATTGACGGATTGTCTGCAGACTGGCGTAAATTTGGCCGGTGCAGAACACGGTCGCGATCGCGCCAACCCACGCCAGCGCCGCGATCAATCCGGGCCAACTGCCGCGCGTCTCCTCAAGGAAGACCCAAGAGCCCGCGTAGAGGACCGCCGGAATATAGGTGAACAGTGCGGCGACACCTTCGCGCGACAGCCAGGACGAACGCCATTGGCTCATCGCCCGCCAGGCGCGTTCCGGATGGGCGAGATGGAAGGTCGAGCTCAGCAGTCCAATCGTAATCAGGACCAGCGCCAATCCCATGGAAATAACGCCGAACCACATATCAAGCGGCAACATGCCGTGCGGCACCGCCAACGCAATCAGAAAAAGCAGGCCATAGCCCGCACCTGCCGACGTGGTGAAGAGGATAACTGATGAAGCTGGATGCATTGTATTGTCCTCCCCCTAGCGCGACAGCATCTGGTCGACCCAGCCGAGGAAACCACCATCGGGCTTGATATCTTCCAGGCGTTCCGGCGCCCCGATATCCGACGCTCGTTTCTTCGCAGGCCTCGGCGGCAAGTATTTGTTGGTTGGCTGGTAGCCCATCTCCGGCATCAGGTCCATGCCGCCTCGTGACGCCACGAGCTTCGAGACGTCTGATTTGGGATCTCCGAAATCGCCGAAGTGGCGGGCATTAGCGGGACACGTCGAGACACAAGCCGGGACCCGCTCTGCCTGCGGGATATTGTCGTTATAAATACGATCAACACAGAGGGTGCATTTCTTCATCACTCCTTCCGACGCATCCAATTCCCGCGCCCCGTAAGGACACGCCCAGGCGCACAGGCCGCAGCCGATGCATATATCCTCATCGACGAGCACGATGCCGTCTTCGTCGCGCTTATAGGAAGCCCCCGTCGGACAGACGGTGACGCATTGGGCGTTCTCGCAATGGAGGCAGGATTTCGGGAAATAGACGGTCCGCCCATCGTCGCCGTCGCCGGTCTCGAAGCCATGAACCCGATTGAGCCAGGCTCCACTCGGGTTTGCACCATAGGCGTTCTGATCGGACAGCGGAGCCGGATGGCCACTGGTATTCCATTCCTTACAATTCACCGCGCAGGCATGACAGCCAACGCATGTGTCGAGGTCAATAACGAGGCCGAGGCGCTTTTCGCTGCGTTGTTGGGGAAGTGATGTCATTAGTCGTCTCCTCCCGCGTTGACGGCATAAGATGCGCCGTACCTCACCGTATCCGGTCTCGGCACGACGCCGGGGACGACCGGCAAGGCCGGGAATTGCGGCTCGCTGACGCCTGCCTCGGCCGGTGCTTTCTCCAGGCTGACCCGCAAATCGTACCATGCAGCCTGCCCCGTTACCGGATCGGCACAAGCATAGCGATAGCCGTTCTCGCGCGCCGGCAGCAGGTCATCGATCAGATGGTTCATCAAGAAACCATTGTTTGATTCCTCGGCATCTTCCGCCAAGTTCCACGCACCCTTGCGCTTACCGATGGCGTTCCAGGTCCAGACTGTTCGGCTATTGACCCCGTCCATTACACGGGCAATCGCCTTGATCTTGCCGTGACGACTTTTCAGGTAGACCCAATCACCGGTCTCGATTCCTTTCGAGGCCGCTAATTCGCGCGGAATATAGAGCGGGTTCCAGCCGTGGATTTGCCGCAACCAGGCGTTCATCGAGCCCCAAGAGTGATACATCGCGGCGGGGCGCTGGGTGATCGCGTGCAGCGGGAATTCCGCTATGTCGATCACCTCGTCCTCGAACGGTGCGTACCAAATTGGCAACGGATCGAAATAGGCTTCGACCCGAGAGCGGTGTTGCTCTGGCGGTTGAATATCGCCATGACCGCGTGCCGCCAATCGGAATTTTTGCATCGGCTCACTATAGAGCTGCAGAATGACCGGATCAGCAGTCGGGTTGAAACCAAGTTTCGCGGAGAGTTCCAAATAATCCTTATTCGCGTGCTTGAAGAAGAGCTGATTGGGCTCCAACTCGTGACGCCAGAAGCACCCG
The DNA here is from genome assembly GCA_049601975.1 of Alphaproteobacteria bacterium. GTDB lineage: Bacteria > Pseudomonadota > Alphaproteobacteria > UBA8366 > UBA8366 > UBA6544. The sequence continues at coordinate 47,700 of JBMYRC010000003.1, forward strand.
TTCGCGATATATTTCTCGAGCTGATTCGCATTCGGAACACCCTTCCCCGATTGCAAACCGTCCTCGCCGCGCCACCCCATCAGCGTGCCGACGCCTGGTGTGCGCTCGTGGTTGACGATGTAGTCGGCATAACCGCCCGGGAATTTGGCGCTGCCGTCCTCGTTGGTCATACCCGGCAAGCCAAGGCCAACACCGATCTCAAGCAGTACTTCCTGGAACTGGCGAACGTCGCGGTCCAATTCGACCACCGGTTGGCGGATAGAATCCGCCGCCCCTTCAGCCCCCGATATCGGCCGGTCGAGCATTGAGATCGCATCCCAACGCTCGAGATAGGTCGTGTCCGGCAGGATTAAATCCGCATAGGGTACCGTCTCCGAGAAATAGGCATCGGAATAGATGATCTTTGGAATCTTGTATTCGCCGTCCTCGCCCTTGGCAGTAAGCATATCGATGGTATCGCTCGTGTTCATTGAGGAGTTCCACCCCATGTTCGCCATGAACATGAACAACACATCTATCGGATACGGATCACCGTTATAAGCGTTCGTGATGACCGTGTGCATCATGCCGTGACACGCGAGCGGCGCATCCCATGAGAACGCCTTGTCGATCCGTAACGGATTTCCATCCGCATCGACCACCAAATCCTCAGGTCCGCGCGGGAAGCCCAGCGGCGGTCCACCCATGGGTTTGCCGGCTTCGACAGTGCCCGGCTTGCCGCCAGGTGTCGGGCCGAAAGGTGCCGACCGCGGGAATGGCGGCTTGTAGCGGAAGCCGCCCGGTACATCGATACTACCGATCAGCATCTGCACCAGATGCAACGCGCGGCAGGTATGGAAGCCGTTGGAATGAGCGGAGATGCCGCGCATAGCGTGGAACGCCACCGGGCGCCCCACCATCTGCATGTGCTGGCGTCCAGCCCAATCGGTCCACGGTTGGTTGATGATGACTTCTTCCTCAAACGCTACATGAGCGATCTCAGCGGCAAGTCGGCGGATCGTTTCAGCTGGTATACCGGTACGCCCAGCGACGTTAGCCGGGGAATATTCTTCGCGCAGATAGCGCTCGGCTAGGATATGGAAGACTGGTTTCGCAACCCGACCGTCCAGCAAGGTGAACTCGCCCTTCATCGCCGGTGAGACATCCGGGCGCAGAGCGCTGGCGGCACTTTGCGTTTCCTGATCCCAGCACAACGGATTGCCGTCGTCGTCGCGCGCGAACATGCCGTCATCGGCGGCGCCTGGATTTTGCACGACCAACCAAGGAGAGTTCGTGTACCGCACAAGGTAGGGTAAATCGACTTTACCGGCCTTCAGCAATTCATGCACGATGGCCAGTGCGAACAACCCGTCGGAGCCGGGCGCGATGCCAACCCATTCGTCCGCGATGGCGGAGTAGCCCGTGCGTACCGGATTGACCGAGACGAACTTCGCGCCGTTGGCTTTTACCTTGCCGAGGCCGGTCTTAATCGGATTGCTGTCGTGATCCTCGGCCACGCCGAACATCATCAGGTATTTGGTGCGTTCCCAATCAGGCTCGCCGAATTCCCAGAACGAGCCACCGATGGAATATATACCACCGGTCGCCATATTGACTGAACAAAAGCCGCCATGCGCCGCATAGTTCGGCGTGCCGAATTGCGTCGCCCACCAACCGGTCAGCGCCTGGCTTTGATCCCGCCCAGTGAAAAACGCGAGCTTGCTCGGGTCTTCCTCACGGATCGGCTTCAGCCAATCAATGGCAGTCTGGATTGCTTCCGACCACTCGATCTCCTTGAATTCGCCGGAGCCCCGCTCGCCGACCCGCAACAGCGGCTTGGAGAGCCGTGCAGGCGAGTATTGCTGCATGATGCCCGCAGAACCTTTCGCGCAAAGCACGCCCTTGTTCACCGGGTGGTCGGGATTTCCCTGAATGTAGCGGACTTTGCCGTCCTTCAGATGCACCTTAATGCCGCAGCGGCAGGCGCACATGTAACAGGTCGTGGTTTTAACTTCGTCCGCCACTTTCGGCGAGGTGTCGACGCGGGCATTCATATTGTTCTGTCCTCTCCCGTTCGGGACCAAGTTTCTTAGTCTGGGAAGAAACTAGACGGATGGACCCGAGAGACCAAGAGCGCCACAAGGATTTCTTGTCGAATTCAGTCGATATCGAGATGCTATTGCAGCTCGCGGCCCTTACGCCGTAAGAGCTGTCCCGGTAAAGCTTCCGTATGCGTATCGCCGTCAATCACCAATCGTCCATTGACGATCACCACCGCGATGCCACTCGGATAGGTATGGGGCTCGTCGAAGGTCGCCTCGTCGATGATCTTCTCCGCATCGAACACGACGACATCCGCCGCATATCCCTCGCGCAGGACACCTCGGTCCACCATGCCGAGCGCCGTCGCCGCCATACCTGTCATCTTGTGAATGGCCTGCGGCAAGGTGAGCAGACCGAGATCGCGGGCATAATGTCCGATCAAGCGCGGAAAGGTCCCATAGAGACGCGGGTGCGGCTTCCCCTGCCCGGTAACGCCATAGGGCGAGACGCAAGGACCATCCGACCCCACGGTTGCGGTCGGCTCGGACGCGATGCGTTGCACATCGTCCTCCGACATACAGCGCACGAGGATACGGGTCGCGCCCTTGTCCGCGATGATGATGTCGAAGACCGCATCCAGCTCATCGCAATTTCGCGCCTCGGCGATCTCGGCAATGGTCTCGCCCGGCTCCGCCGCGCCATGCGGCGAGATAGCGATGCGAATATCCTCCCAAGATTCGAGCTTCCCGAAATTATTAAATCCGATCTCGGCAATCTTCTGACGCACGCGGGAGCGCGAATAGGGATCAGCAAGCCGCGCCAGTAACCGATCCATCCCGCCCTCCTGCAGCCAGGTCGGCAACAAGAAGCGCAACGGGTTGGTGCCCCAGGCATAGGGATATTGGTCGCAATGCACGTCGACGCCCCGCGCCCGCGCCGCCTCGATCCGGTCCAGCAACAATTGCGCCTCGCCCCAATTATCCGTGCCAGAAAGCTTCATATGCGCCAATTGCACATGGATGCCACATGTCTCGCCAACTTTAATAGCCTCAGCGACGGCCTCGTGGACGCCGTGGGATTCGTCCCGGACATGGGAGGAATACCGCGCTTCGTGTTTCTTCAATACTGATCCCAGCGCATGCAGCTCCTCCGGCGCGCTATAACAACCGGGTGCGGTGAACAGCCCCGAGGAAAGACCAAGCGCCCCGGCGTCCAAACCTTCTTCCAGCATTATCTGCATATGGCTCAGTTCGGCGTCGCTCGGGGCCCGGTCTTCCATACCCATCGCCATCAAGCGCAGCGTGTTGTGGCCCACCTGCATGACCGTGTTCACCGCAATTTCCGGCCAGGCATCCATATAGTCGGAAAAGTTCGTCTCCTCAAACGGCAGCCACGGCGCACTGCCGGAGAGATACGAGCGCAATTCCTCGACCTTTTCCGGCAGCGCGGGTGCGACGGAGAACCCGCAATTCCCCACCACTTCGGTCGTCACCCCTTGGCGGATTTTGCCCTCGGCCTTGGGGTTGAGCGGCAATGTGAAGTCGGAATGGGTATGGATATCGATGAAGCCGGGCGCCACGATCTTACCCTCGGCGTCGATCACGCACTCTGCACTGTCGGTCCGGCCTTCCTCAATGGCGGCGATGCGCCCATCGCGAATGGCAATATCAGTGCGCTGCGCGGGCGCGCCAGTCCCGTCCACCACCATACCGCCCTTAATGAGAATATCGTCCATGTTTCATCCTCCCATGTCATTCCCGCGAAGGTGGGAATTCAGTCGGGTACAATCCAGCCATCTGGATTCCCACCGAAGCCTGTCCTCGCGGAAGCGGGGGCGGGAATGACGACGGGTGTGACCCACTCAAATTCAACTAGCCCGATCCCATCCGTGGGCGATCAGGACTGGCGCTTTCTGTTTCCCGGAATATTTTGCCACGCGTGTTAAGCAAGGAGACGTCATGAGCGGTTGGACGATCAAGAAAAGCCACGGCATCACTTTCGCGGAAGCGGGATCGGGACCGGTGATGGTGATGTGCCACGGCGGGGCCGGTTCGCACACGCATTGGGCCCGCAACATCGATGCTCTGGCGGCGCATTTCACCGTCCGCGCTCTCGATCTGCCGGGCTACGGCGATTCCGATCCGACGAACAAGGATTTCACGGCGGAAGAATACGTCGCCGCCGCGGCACCGAAGGTCGACGGCCTGACCGCCGACGTCGAACGCTTCCACCTGGTGGGATTCTCCTTCGGCGGCGCGCTCTCGGCGGGCATCGCTGCGGCGCTTGGCGAGCGGGTCGAAAAACTCACTCTGGTCGCCCCCGGTGGGTTCGGCGATCCCAAGGGCCGCAAACTCGACATGCGCCGCTTGCCGAAAGGCGGCCTCGACGTGCCGGAAGTGCGCGAGACCGTGCGCCACAACCTGCTGCAAATGATGATCGCTGACGAGAAGAACATCGACGACGAAACACTGGCCCTACAGCTCGCGAATTCCCGCCGCACCGGCTTCAACAGCGCTAAGCTCAGCCTCAGCGATTTGACGCCAGGCAATGTGAAGAAAGCGACTGCGGATATCCAACTAATATGGGGCGACGCGGACTTGCTCGCCTACCCAAGCCCACAAGCAAGAGCGGCGATCCTACAAGAAGTGAAGCCAGAAGTTCCGATGCATCTCGTGCCGGGCGGCGGCCATTGGGTCGCATATGAATGCGCGGAGGCATTGAATGCGTTGATTTTAGCGTTTCACAAATAAAGACTATAATTAATAATTCAAATTTTATTTAATATAATTTTTTTATTGTTTTAATATTTTTATATCTATTATAAATATAATATTTTTATATTTGTATTTTACATCAATAGTAACGATTCAAATATATATTTTTAATCTCGCACACTCTTTTAACGGCGGGTCGCTGGGACAGCTCACACATGAAGCGCAAAAGGTTTGCAAATGACGCGGTTGGTCGAGAGAGATTTTCGCTCCAAAGCGCCAACATGAAGAGGAAATAGTCACAAGCGCTGGTTTTGTCACCCAGCAAGAATTTCTTTTTACCAAGTTCTTCGTCCAAGAGAGTGAGAATTCCCGTCGGGCGTTGATCCTGAGCAACCTTGATTCCTGCGATGTTCTTGGCGTCTGTCGTGTGGGTTTCGGAATACCTCCACAGCATGTACTCCGCCTGCAATGTGTTGTTGAGATATGCCAACCATTGGAAAAAAACGGGCGATTGGAGTCGCCGAGAGGCGGAATGAAGCGCGAGCTTGTATCCAACTCGCAAATATAAAAGCAGATGGCTGGGCTTTCGAACAGAACGAGGTCGTCGTGCACAAGAGTTGGAATGCGCCCTGACGGATTCAGCTTCAGATATCCTTCCAATTTTCGCGCGTTTGACGAGCGATCAACCAGCTTCAACGCATAATCAACTTGCATCTCGACCAACAAGAGATGAGGCGCAAGGCTCGCGTTGTCGGGGTAATAATAGAGTTCGCGCATGATCGTGTTTCGCAAGTTCGGCGTGAGACTACCAGCGGTCACTTTATGACACCACGAGGAATTCCAGATCGCCGTATACGGCGGCCGAAGGGTATATTCGTCGCTCTACAGCTTCGCGTAGAGCTCCTTAAACGATGCTCTCAGGCTCTCTTCCGTCTGGCCGGTCTCGTAGGCCGGGCTGATCAGCGGCGAGGCGGTCTCGAGGTCAATCAGAACGATGCCGTTGAACATGTCGAGGAGGCCAGGTTCACGGACCTTGGCAAATTCGGCGAGGCATCGGTCAAACTGCTCCGTGCCGCGCGCATGAAAGACGGCTGGGCCTTTGCAGCGGAATCCCTTGCGGGCCAGCACGTCGACGAAGTTCACCTCGACCATCGGATTGGCGGCGATGTTGTTCACCGTGGTCGGAGAGCGCATTTCGCCGAACATGATTTTATCGTCTCCCATGGCGAGGAAGGTCGCTTTGGGCGACAGGCTCGGCGAGCCGTCGGCGGAGATGCTGGCGACGTAGCCGAGCGAATGTTCCGCCAGGACTTTCTTCATATCGTCGGTGAGTTTGGCCATTCTCAATACTCCTGTCTCACAATCGTTTCCCAGAGCGGAGTAGCCGCATCCGGGATCCAGTTCGGTACCAATTTATCCCGCGATCTGGGCCCCGGCTCTGCGGCTGGGGAACGTAGAATTTGATATCGTTCTAGTCCGACCTGCCCATCTGCTCGGCGATCCGGAAGGCCGCGGTCATCGCGCCTGGATTGGCGATGCCCTTGCCCGCGATGTCGAAGGCCGAACCTTGCGCTGGTGTTGAGATCGGCACCGGCAGCCCGCCGAGGACGGTGACACCGTGTTCGAAATCCATCAGTTTCATCGCGATCTGACCTTGGTCGTGATACATGGTCACGATGGCATCGAAGCTCTCCTTCTTCGCCGAGAGAAACATGGTATCCGGCGAGAACGGGCCTTCTGCGTTGAAACCGCGCTCTTTGGCCAACTCGACCGCTGGGCCGATGACGTCGAGCTCTTCGCGCCCGAACGAACCGTTGTCGCCCGCATGCGGGTTGAGGCCCGCTACCATGATCTTTGGGTTCTCCATACCGGCAGTCCGTAACACCCCGTCGATTAGCGACACCGCGTCGATGATGCCGTCGACGGTAATCAAGTCCGCGACATCGCGGAGTGGCACGTGGGAGGTGACGCGGGATGTCCACAGTCCCTCAATCACGTTCAGTTCCGCCGTATGGCCCGTGTACTCAAGCTGTGCCGTCAGCCACTGGCCTTCGTCCGGGTAGCTCATTCCGCCGATCTTGAGGGTGTGCTTGTTCAAAGGCGCGAAACAGATGCTGTCGATCTGCCCCTCCTTGTGGAGTGCCAGCAGCGTCTCGAAACAATCGAGCATGTAGCGCCCGCCTTCCAGCTTCGATTCCCCGAGGGGATAACTCTCCGCCCCAGCCAGAGATTGCGGCAGGAGCGATACTTTTCCGGCCTCTAGATTGACGTCATTGGCGCCCGTCAAAGTTTCGATACCTAGATCCGTGCCGGCAGCGGATTGCCCCCGCGCTAAATGGGTCGGATCGCCGACCACGACCACGCCGGTCTCCGCCGACATCACATCATTTGACAGTACCCGCGCCGCCAATTCCGCGCCGATCCCCGCCGGGTCGCCCATCATCATGCCGATACGCGTGGCCATGTTCTCTCCCCTGGATGAATTCTCGTTCTTGCCAGCCACCTTAATTTCGTGAGAGGGCTAACGAAACGGTTTTCTGGGAGAAGATGACAATGGCGACCAATTGGGATGCCCATATAGACGGATTTTTACCCGAGGACGGATGTGCTGGAACCCTGGTCGGGCGAGTCTGGCGGCCCGATGTCGAAGGCCCGTCGGTGGTCTCTGTCCGCAAGGACGGCGTCGTCGATATCACAGCAGCAGCACCCACCATGTCGGCACTCACCAACGCGGACGACCCGGTGGCGCTTGCCGGGAGCGACGGTGAAAGGTTCGGCGATTGGCGCGCGATCGCGGCAAACAGCGTCGCGGAGAGCCGCGACACGACCAAACCATGGTTCATCTCCCCCGCTGATCTGCACGCTCACAAGGCCTGTGGCGTCACCTTTGTGCGCAGCCTGTTGGAGCGGGTCATTGACGAGCGCACATCGGGCGACCCAGCGCTAGCGGACGAAGTTCGCAAAGAATTGCTCGACAGTATCGGGATCGACCTCTCGGACGTAATCCCCGGATCTGACGAAGCGGAGACCGTGAAGAGCGCGCTCCTCGAGCGTGACATGTGGTCGCAATATTTAGAGGTCGGAATCGGCCCCTATGCGGAGGTGTTCTCGAAAGCGCAACCGATGTCCTCGGTAGGATTCGGTGCGGAGATCGGCATTCACCCGATGTCGACGTGGAATAATCCAGAACCGGAAGTCGTGTTGGTCGGCAATGCCGCTGGACAAATCATCGGCGCGGCGCTTGGCAACGATGTGAACCTGCGGGATGTGGAAGGTCGCTCGGCTCTGCTGCTTGGCCGGGCCAAGGACAATAACGGCTCCTGCGCCATCGGGCCTATCGTTCGGTTGCTCGACGATACGTACACCCTCGATGATATCCGCAGCGCCTATGTCTCGTTGACGGTCGCGGGCACGGACAATTTCCGACTTGAGGACGGCAGCTCAATGACAGAGATCAGCCGCGACATCGAGGACCTAATGGGCCAAACGCTCAGCGTCAATCACCAATACCCAGACGGCGTGATGCTGTTCACCGGCACCATGTTTACTCCGAACCAAGACCGCGACCGGCCTGGCGGCGGCTTCACCCACCACGCCGGCGACACCGTGGTCATGCAATCCCCGAAACTCGGCACGCTGGCAAACACGGTCGATAGAACAGACGCCATTCCGGCATGGGAGTTCGGATCGACGGCGCTGTTCCGGAATCTGGCGAAGCGGGGCGTATTTTAGACTCAGGCCGCCGTCCAACCGCCATCGATGGTTACGACAGAGCCGGTGTTAAAGCTGGCTTCGTCCGACAGCAGGTAGACAACACCGTTGGCGATCTCTTCCGCCTTGCCGAAGCGGTGCATCGCATGGCGATTGCGGGAATACTCGCGTGCCTCGTCCGGGTTTTCGGCGCGAGCCATGCTGCCGTTGAGCATCGGCGTGTCGATGGCGCCCGGCGCCACCGCGTTGATGCGGATATTGTCCGGCGCCAGTTCGAACCCCGCCGTCTTCACCAAGCTGACAATGGCACCTTTGGAGGCAATGTATGACGCGTTAAAGCGCCCGCCGCCAAACGCCAATTGCGAGGCGACCATGACGACGGAACCGCCACCGCCCGCCCGCATGGCCGGTAGTGCGCCAACCAGCCAGCGCCAGCTCGCCTTCACGTTAACCGCAAAGATTTGGTCCCACTCCTCCGGATCGATGGCGTCGATGGCCACACCGGAGCGGCTGATCCCGGCAATGGTACCGAGACCATGTATCTCCCCTGCCTGAGTTACCGCACGCGCGATCGTTTCTTCCGACGTGACGTCGCCCACAATCGGCTCAACCCCATTCGGCATATTAGCGTCGTTCAAATCAACGCCGATCACCCGCGCCCCTTCCGATAAAGCCTTCCGCGCGCTCGCCTGGCCGATGCCAGAGGCCGCGCCGGTGATGATGATCGTCTTGCCCTCAAGGCGCATTGCTAGTCCTCCCACTTCCACCAGAGCTTGATATGCTCATAGATTCGGATGTTCACGTCGCCGCGCATGCCGGGCGTGATATTCTCCGGCGGATTCTCGATGGAAATTCGAACTGGGACGCGCTCGATGTTGCCGCCGAGGGTTCGCCCATTGGAATAGGCACTGCTGGCAACCGGCCCGCGGGTCGTGACGCTGCCGATATGCCGGACCTGACCGTAGAAATCGCTGAAGGGATAGGCGTCCAAGTCGATTAGCACTTCCTGGCCGACCCGCACGTGGCGGATCTGACTTTCGTCCACATATGCTTCGACCCAATAGAGTTTCGGATCGTGCAGCATAAGTATATTAATGCCATCTTCTACGTATTCACCTTTATGTTTATGTATTTCCCCAACCAGCCCATCAATTGGGCTTTGTATTTGCCGATGTTTAATAAATAATTTCTGCTTATTTATTTTATCTAATATTCTATCTTCTTTAACTTTGGATATTTTTATATTGTTACCGATAATATCCAGCTGGCGGCCAGTTGCTTTAAACTGATCATATTCCCGCTTCGCGACCAAAATGTTGCTACCGAGCGAGGAGACGCTACCCGCCAGCACCAGGGTCTTGTCTTGCTGGGCATTCAAATCGGATTCCGGCTTCAAGCGTTTGCTGACGAGAACCTTCACACGGGCCAGATCTTTCTTGGCTATTTTCAGGCGGTCCTTTGCGGATTTCAGATCGACTTCCAGCGCTCGAATTTTTTGGCGTTGCGTCGCGAGCTTGGACTTCAACTCTTCCTCGAAGGCCTCGCGTTCGGTTACCAGTCTGGCCCTGTTCCCTTTTTCCAATTCCAAATCGGTCATCAGAGAATTGATATTCAGCTTAATGGCTTCATGTTCGAGCGTGACAATCACTTGCCCGCGTGAGACCGCACTGCCTTCGCCGACGTGTATCTTTTCGATCTTACCGTCGACCCGCGACGATATATCGGTAAAATCAGTCTGCACCCGCACATCACTCTCATAGACGTGCGTGAACCAATAGAATACTTCATAGACCAGCAATAGCAGTGCTCCAACCAGCGCTACGCCAATCAGAGTTTTAATCTTCGCTTTTATGTCCGTTTCCGAAACCATATGGCCCCTGTTTATCATGGCCGCCGCAATACGCCACGCACTGCACGGTATATGGCGCGCGGCGATGCGTCGACCATCTCTCGCGCGATGGTGTAGCGGATGAGCAGCGAAGGCGTTGAGATCACCAGAAATCAAAGCATCCGTGCGTTATTACACAACCCGAACTATCTCTGCATTTGGACCATGGGCGGTCTTACCGGGTTCATCCGCTGGTTCCAGTTGCTCGCCCTCGGCGTCTACACGTTCGAAGTCACGCGCTCACCATTCCTGGTTTCTCTAGTTCCGGTGCTATGGGGCCTGCCGCTGACGTTCTGCGGTCCAATCGTCGGCGGCATCGCGGACCGTGTGAATCGAAAATTCCTGCTGGCGGGAACCATCTCGAGCATTCTTGTTGTCGCCTGCGTCATGGCGGTACTCGCCTATAGCGGCGAATTGACCTTCACCCATATTGCCGTCGCGTCCTTGTTGAGCGGTCTGTTCTGGGCGACCGACATGCCCTTGCGCCGCCGGCTTCTTGGCGATGCCGCGGGAGAGCATCTATCGGCGGCGATGAGCCTCGATTCCGCGACCAACAGCGCCACTCGAATGTTTGGTCCGCTCATGGGCGGGATCATGCTGCAAGTGGTGGGCATCACTGGCGTCTATGTCCTCAGCGCGGTCGTCTACGCGACAGCTCTATTGCTCATCCTCGCAGTTAATCTTCCGGAATTCGTCAAACGTACGGTCTCCCCATCCCTCATCCGCGACCTCGCCGCCGGGGTTCGCTTCGCGCTCAGTAATTGGGAACTGCGTCGCGTCCTCGCCGTCACCATGATCTTTAATATCTTTGGGTTTCCATTCACGGCGATGATCCCAATCCTCGGCCGCGAACAGCTGGGACTGCAACCTTTCCTCGTCGGGTTTCTCTCTAGCCTCGAAGGGTTCGGCGCGTTCGTCGGCGCCATGGTCGTGGCCATGGTCGCAAAGCCGGAATACTACGCGCGCATTTTCATCGTCGGATCCCTGCTATACATGGCGATGATCCTCTACCTGAGCGCCCTCGCCTATGTCTCCGGCGGGCCCTATCACTCCTTTTTCGCCGCCGCATTGACGCTCTCTATTATCGGAATCGCGGGCGCTGGGTTCGCGGCGATGCAAAGCACGCTCACCTATCTGAACTCCGGTCCCGAATACCGCAGCCGAGTACTCGGCGTGTTGGCGCTCTGTATCGGCACTGGCCCACTCGGGTTTTTGAATGTCGGCTGGATGGCGGAGAATTACGGTCTACCGGCCGCCATGTCCGTGATGGCGCTCGAAGGATTGTTCGCGATGTTGGTGCTTTGGGTCTACGGCGTTCTCAATAGATCCGATTGAGATTATTTTGGGGGCACAAAAGCACCTTCCTTGAATTTTCCCATGACCCGAGTGTTGTCCGGCAACATCTGAACACCCCATCCATCCGGATAGCCGTTCTTAAAGTCGCCCTCGTACATCTCATTGTCGGGGTACTTGATAAACCCTTTTCCTTCAATAACGCTCGCCTTGAATTCGCCCACATAGGTGACGCCATCCGACCAACGAAAAATCCCCATGCCTTCCGCTTTGCCGTCAACCAACGAACACTCGCAGAGGTCTGGCGGACGTTGATAAGAAAACCACTCGGCGACACCGTCCCCATGCGCTTTCCCGTCCTTACACTCGCCACGCCAACGAACCTTTTGATCCTCGTCCGGCTCTGGATTCCACAACATGCAATCCGTATTCTCCGCCTTGAACCAAGCACCTGCGTTTGCGGATCCAGCCAGTCCGACAAAGATTACCGCCGCCAGTAAAAACATTAGAATTTTCATACCAACAACATTAAAACACGATGCTTCACACCGAAAGTCACAAATACGTTGAAATGTGACCACTGTCACAGAAGCGTTGTAATAATGGCGTATACTAATAATGAATACTAAAGTATTGCACAACTAACGATGCAAATGTATTTCATATAAATACGGTTATTTGAAATTAGTTGAATTAATTTCTTAATATAATCAAATCAATTGGAAATAAAAATGATATTAAAAATGCGCTATTCAGCAAAATCGATCATCGCCGTCATCGGTTTCACGATTCTCGTGAGTGCCTTTCAGGGATATTATAATCCGCGCTTGCATGTTGACGAAACTCCGGCGAAACCCGGTCACGTGAAGAAAAAATATTATCACTAGCCCGCAAGTCGCCCGCCATTAGGCCTGGCGCTTCTTCCCTCTAACTAACATTCATTTACGATCCGGTAGTGCAAGTACGCGCGGATCAAAATAGTATCTGCGCGAAACGCAGTTCATTGATCGCAAAAGCATGCAGCAATCCACGGGCATCCGAGTCCCCGGATGGACGAAATTCGCCGCCATTTTTCTTGGTGCAAGCGTCCCCGCCGTCTTTCTAGGCAAAGCGATCATTGCCGGAGTTTCCGTAATTCCCGCTGTGGTCGCTCTGATCGGCTTGGTTCAATATCGTGATCGCGGCTTTGATTTCAGAAGAATTTTTAAATCTCCGTTTGTAATGGCGATCGGCGTGGTCACCTTGTCTTGGCTGGTCAGCAGCGTGATTTCCATCGACACGGCCAAGTCCCTTACGACATGGCTCCGGACGCTTGGAATTCTGGGACTTGGCTGGCTCTTCGTGGACTTTCTCGCGCGCCGCCCGGAAGTACTAAAACTAGCACTGCGGAGCCTCATTGTCGTCAGCTTATTCATCCATTCTATCGCGGCGTTCGCGCTCTACATCCACCCCGCACCATTCGAACTCTATGCGCTAGTAAAAGGCGGCGGGCCTATTTTGGTGCAGATGCTCAAACCCTACGCCTCGGTTACCGTCTGCCTGATTCCGATTCTTGTCTGGTCCGGGTGGCGGTTAGGCTCTATTTGGAAGATGCTGACCATATTGACCCTCTGTCTGGCGGCATTCACTCTTTACGCGAAAGCGATTCAACCTGGCACCTCAGCAATATTTGGATTGATTGGTTCGGGTATATTGCTTTTGATCGTCGGGGGCGTTCAAAAACTCAGGCGGTTTTGGGCATGGTTGTGCATCGCTGCCCTCGTTTTAGGTCTGTTGGTTTTGGCGGAATTCGTCATTGGGCGTTTACCGGTCCCACCCTTCAATGAATATATGCAACCCAAGCTCTCAATCCCCGACTGGCATCGCCAAGTCATCTGGGGATTCACGCTGGAAATCATCAAGGAATCCCCATTCTTCGGGGTGGGTCCGAATGCTGTTAACTTGGTCGAAGGGGCCGATACCGTCATTCCGTTTTTTAATCAGGAATACATCCCTTCCCACCCCCATAATTGGTTTTTTGAGATTACTGCGGAGACCGGCATTATCGGAATGCTCACCTTCCTCGTCAGCCTCGTTCTATCGCTCAGAGCGCTGGCTTTGTGTGCCTACCGGGGGTTTGGTTCAGCCTGGGCGGCAATCATGTTGTTCGGGGTATTCTTGATCAGCTCACTCGGTAATTTTTCGATTTGGTCAACCTGGTGGCTGACCGTATTCGCGATATTGATGAGCTTCCCGCTAGCCGCATTGAAATTGGATCAACGGCCCGACTGACGGCAATCAATGCAGTTCCACATACTCGTAATCAACGGATTGATTGTTGATACCGCGATCGGGCGGCGCGATCCAACTCGCCATTTTGCCGGGCTCCGTCACCTGATGCATCAAGGATCGAATGTAACCCCTATCTTCATCCGTTGGCAGCCAACTCGAAATTTGGCGATCGTATTCAGCTAGCGGAATGATATTCCCTTGGGGGTCTGTCGGGACGCCCGCCCAGCTACCGATGCCGCGCCGGAAGCGGCGGCTCGGTAGGCTCAACTCGACATCAAATCCGGCCCGCTTGATCGTGCGATTCCAACGGGTCAGACCAACCATGCAGTCGCGAATATATCCTTCGCGGGTGATCTCATTCATGGCGTTGCGGGTCGGCACTTCGATCTTTTCCACACTGTTATCTGCGCCCGGAGCCTTAAGCATCTCCACCGTATCTGTGCAAAGGTGATCCTCGAAACGGCCTTCGTTGGGGCGGCCCTTGATGCCGCTCGCAAAGTAACTCGCGGCGTTCGAGGATTGCTCGGACCCGAAAAGATCGAGCGATGACGAGAACCAGAAATTGATATAGCGCTGGACCGTCGGTAGATCGATCACACCGTGTTTGCGCAACAGCTCAGGATCGTCACTCTTCAGTTCTTCCATCTTTTCTAAAGCACGGCGGATCACCCGGGTGACACCGGTCTCGCCGACAAACATATGATGCGATTCCTCCGTCAGCATGAATTGGCACGTCCGAGACAGCGGATCGAAAGCGGATTCGGCCAAGCTCATCAGTTGATACTTACCGTCCCGGTCAGTGAAATAGGTGAACATAAAAAAGCTAAGCCAATCGTCGATGGGCTCGTTGAAAGTGCCAAGAATACGAGGATTGTCGACGTCACCTGAATGACGATGCAACAGCTCCTCGGCTTCTTCACGGCCATCGCGACCAAAATGCGCGTGCAGCAAATATACCATCGCCCAGAGATGACGCCCTTCCTCGACGTTTACCTGGAAAAGGTTTCGCAAGTCGTAGAGCGACGGGCACGTTAATCCCAGCCGTCGTTGCTGCTCGACAGAGGCAGGTTCCGTGTCGCCTTGGGTTACGATTAACCGCCGCAAAGTGGCGCGATGCTCGCCAGGGACCTTTTGCCAAGCAGGCTTGCCGTACTCATCACCGAAACCGATCGTGCGGTCCTGCTCCCGGTCGGCCAGGAAAATTCCCCATCGATAATCGGGCATCTTCACCTTACCGAAGGTCGCCCATCCAGCAGAGTCGACGGAGGTCGCCGTGCGCAAATACACGTCCGATGTCTGGAAACCTTCCGGCCCCAACTCCTTCCACCATTCGATAAACCTAGGCTGCCAATGCTCTAGAGCCCGTTGTAAGGCACGGTCGTTGCCGAGATCGACATTGTTCGGAATACGGTCCAGATAGTTGATCGCCATCACTCTAAATCCTTTTCCAATCGAACTCGGCCCTGCTGCCGGAACCGAATAGTTTCAAGGCACCCTTCTCACCGACCGCATTCGGCCGATTGAATATCCAATTCTGCCACGCGGTCAGACGACCAAAGACTTTCGTCGCCACGGTCTCCGCCCCGGCGAAACGCAAATTCGCCTCCATGCCGGTCAAGGCATCGGGGGATAGGCTCGCACGCTCCTCAAGGGCGATGCGGACCTCGTCTTCCCAATCGAGCTCATCCGGCGCGAACGTGACGAGCCCAAGGTCGAGCGCATCCTGTGCGTCCAAGGCATCACCGATACGATTGTCGAGCGCGGTCATACAATCGCGGTCGTCGTAGAACCGCGCGTCAAGACGGGTCATGCCGCTTGCCATTTCGTAGCCCCGGAAATTCATACGGCTGAGCGCAATCTTTGGCGGCGTCCCATCTTCTTCCGGCAAGTCGAGCATGTACCCACGGTCAGCCGCCAGCGCCAACTCTAACAGCGTACCCGCAAAGCACGATCCTTCCTCGATCAAAGCGAATAAGCTGCGAGACGAGACGTCGAGGCGCGACAATGTACGGCGAATGAACCCGATGACTTCCCGCACGAACCAGTCTTCCGCAAAACGCTCCATGGCCGCGTCGCAAGCCAGTACCCGCGCAGCATCCCCTTCGGTTTTCAGTAATAACGTACCAATCTCCGCGTTATTCGTGCGTAGCATCAAGATCGCGTCGTCAAGCTCCCGTGCCATCGCCAACGGCCACCACTTGGCTCCAGCAGCGTGAATACCCGCAAGATCTTCTGGCTCGTCGTCCTTCGGTGCACGCAGCGTAATCGTCGCGGCGCGCTCAAAAGGGTCAATCGACGCTTCGACAAACTCGTATCGATATCCGTTCTCGTCCGAGATGCCATTCAGCGGCGTCAGGGCAATTCCCTGCACGTCACCCGGCCGATCACTCGTCTGCGCAAGTTCGACAGCGCGGCTACGTACCTTGTCGGCGAAATTGTTTGGCGCCACAACTTCATCGACAAATCCCCATTCCTTAGCGCGCCGCCCGCGCACCCCTTCAGCGCTGGTGCAGAAAACATCGGCGAGGTCACGGCGAACCTTTCGCTTGTCTACGATGCGCGTCAATCCGCCCGTGCCCGGTAGGACACCGAGTAGCGGCACTTCCGGTAGGCTGACGGCGCTGGATCGGTCGTCAACCAGGAAGATTTCATCGCACGCCAAAGCTAGTTCATAACCACCGCCTGCGGTCGTCCCGTTGCAGGCCGCCAGAAACTTCAATCCCGAACGCTCACTCGCGTCTTCCATGCCATTGCGGGTCTCGTTCGTGAATTTGCAGAAATTCACCTTCCAGCCGTGATCGGATAGGCCGAGCATGTATATGTTCGCGCCGGCACAAAACATTCTCTCAACACCGCTAGTGATCACGACGGATCGCAATTCCGGATGTTCGAAGCGGATGCGGTTGAGCGCGTCATTCAATTCGATATCGACACCGAGATCGTAGGAATTGAGCTTCAGTTTATATCCCGGCTGTATGCCGCCATCTTCGTCCACCGCGAGCGTCAGCGTCGCGACCGGTGGGTCGATTGAGAGTGTCCAATGTCGATACCTCGACGGGTCGGTCTCATAGACAATCATTGCAAATCCAGTCCTGTCCCCATGCGCCCTAATCCTCATGCACAACGAAACGTGCATTATAATGCATGCTTAATGTCCAGCAAGCTCATCCTTCATCACACCTTGGGCAAGGCTTAATACTTTGTCTGAACTCTCCGCAATGGTTTGCCCGGAGGTATCGAATGTCGCCAAAGCACGGCTATATGCAGATTCACGGGCCGAAAGAATTTGCCGCAGATCGCGCATCGCCTCGCGATTATCCGCTATCGGCCGCAGATCCCCTTGTTCCACCACACGCGACATATGCTCTTGTGGCGTCGCTTGAATCCACATCGTATGCGTACGCGCCAAGAGCGCCTCGAACGCCGCATCGTTTGTGACGATGCCGCCACCGGTGGCAATTACAACTGACTCATGCTCGTCCAATACACGTGCCAGACCCCGGGATTCATAACGCCGATAAGCGGGTTGGCCGGCCAGGGAGAAGAGGTCATCGAGAGAGCCGCCGTAATCCGCCTCGATAATTCGATTTAATTCAATGAACGGAAACCCCAATCGTTCCGCCATAATTCGGCCTAATGTCGATTTTCCAGCGCCACGCAGTCCAATCAACCCAATACGTTTGGCACGTCCGGCAACCTGCCCACCCGGTGCCTTCTCTCGTAACCAATCAATTGTTCCCCGAAGGTCAGCCTCTCCCATGCGGGCAATCAACTCCACAGCCTCTCGCTTTAGCGGCATTTCCACTTCCTCATCTCGCAATAACAAGTCAATGGGCATCGCCATGGCATCGGCTATGCTCAGAAGCACAAGGACCGATATGTTACCGCGTCCGGCTTCAAGCTGCGCGAGATATCTTTCCGAGACTCCGGAATCACGCGCCAGAATTTTTCGCGTCATGCCTCGCGCGGCACGCGCAGATCGAACCCGTTGACCAAGTCCATTTAGGAACTCCGTGCTTTCGTCGCCCAAGCGTTCGAATGTCTTATTGGTTCCCACGATCGCCCTTTGCTTTACATGCATTAAACATGCATTATAATGCATGTTTAATTCGAGGCCAACTATCAGCCGCAGGCCTCATGGCGTTGGGCAATACGGGACACACGGGACATGGCTTCGGATATCAGGATACTTGTCGGCACGATGACCGGCACAGCAGAGCTTTGCGCAGAGGAAATGTGCGACTCATTGGAAGCCGCGGGGCACACGGCGGAAATGATCTTGATGGACGATCTGGAAGCTGACGTCTTCGATCCGGAAGCCGCTTTTATCATTTGCGTTTCTACCTACGGCCACGGCGACGTTCCGGACAATGCGAAGAAACTTTACGAATCGCTACAATACCAAAAACCGGCGCTTTCGGGACTGCAATACGGTGTCTTCGCGCTCGGCGACATAACCCATGGCGAGACATTTTGTTGGGGCGGTATTACTTTCGATAAAGTTCTGACTGAGTTGCAGGCGACCCGCGTCGGAGAGATCGTCAAGAACGACGCAACGTCGGGTGAACTGCCGGAAGACCAAGCAGGTGAATGGGCCGCCGAATGGGTTAAGCTGTTGGACGTATAAGACTCACTTCAAAGCTGAGCGATATGAGACACCAGGGAGGGTAAGACATGTCGGACGAAATGCTCTATAACGCCGCCGCCGACCTGCTGGAGCGTAACCTGAATGCCGGTCGTGGCGAGAAGACGGCGTTCATCGACAGCAACGGTAGTTATAGCTATGCCGACGTGGCGCAGCGCGCCGACCGGGTCGCCAACATGCTGGCATCCCGCGGTATCGAGGCGGAGCAACGGGTCGTCCTTTGCATGTCAGATACCATCGATCTGGTCGCCGCATTCCTCGGCGCGATCAAAGCCGGTATCGTACCCGTGCCGGTTAACACGAGGCTCACCGAAAATGACTACACCTATATCGTCGACGATAGTCGCGCAACGGGACTTATTATTTCCGAAGCCTTGCTACCCGCATTCACGGGATGTGCTGAGTCTTCTCGACTGAAAACGGTGCTGATCTCCGGCACGGATGCAGGCAAGCATGAGCTGTTGTCGGTCGCGATGAACACGGCGGCCGAAACCTTCGAGACGGCGCCAACACGGCGCGACGATATGTGCTTCTGGCTTTACACCTCGGGCACGACCGGCATGCCGAAAGGAGCGGTGCACCTACAGGGTAGCATCATCGAGACAGTCGACCTCTACGCCACACCCAC
The DNA here is from genome assembly GCA_049601975.1 of Alphaproteobacteria bacterium. Lineage (GTDB taxonomy): Bacteria > Pseudomonadota > Alphaproteobacteria > UBA8366 > UBA8366 > UBA6544. The sequence goes on from JBMYRC010000003.1 coordinate 66,872, forward strand.
CCTCGGCATCGACGAGAGTGACGTTGTCTATTCAGCGGCCAAATTGTTCTTCGCCTATGGGCTCGGCAACGGACTCTCGTTTTCGATGGCGGCCGGGGCCACCACGGTTCTTTTAGAAGGGATGCCGACACCGGATGCGGTTGGAGAGATTCTGGCTAATTACGGTGTCACGCTCTTCTTCGGCGTGCCGACCCTCTACGGAATGCTGCTCTCCAGCGATTCCTTACCCGAGGAAGGTCATCACAAGCTCCGCCTTTGCGTCTCGGCGGGCGAAGCATTACCGGGCGAATTACTGCGCCGTTGGAAAGAACGCACCGGTGCCGACATCTTGGACGGTCTCGGCAGCACGGAAATGCTGCACATCTTCCTCACCAATCATCAGGGCGACATTCGCGCCAACAGTTCCGGCAAAGCGGTCCCCGGTTACGCGCTGCGCCTCGTCGACGATGACGGCGCCCGCGTGGACGATGGCGAGTTGGGACACCTGGAAGTCGCTGGGCCCACCAGCGCCATCATGTATTGGAATCAACGGGAAAAGAGCCGCGACACATTCAAAGGCCAATGGACCCGCACCGGCGATAAATACACGATCGATGGCGAAGGCTATTACATTTATGGCGGCCGCTCAGACGACATGATGAAAGTCGGCGGCATCTACGTCTCGCCCTTCGAAGTGGAAGGCGCGCTGCTGGAACACGACGCCGTGCTGGAGGCGGCCGTGGTCGCGCATCCGGATCAAGACGACCTGACCAAACCTAAGGCCTTCGTCGTGACCGCGGCGGAACATGAAGGCTCAGAGGCGCTCGCAGACGAACTGCAGCGTTTCGTTCGCGAAAAACTCGCTGACTACAAATACCCCCGCTGGGTCGAATTCCGGGACGAATTGCCGAAGACCGCGACCGGAAAGATTCAGCGCTTCAAACTACGGGCTTAACTGTCAGCCGGCTTTCAACACCTGAAACTCGGCGAAATCCGGCTCGTGCGTCATCGACCAATAATCGACCAAGCGCCACGGCATGACCGAGACTACCCGCCCCTTGGCATTGCGGTAATAGGTCGACATCCCCGGATGGGTCCAGATCATGCCTTCGTGTTCGGCATCGACGCGGCGGACATATTCATCGTGAACGTCTTGCTGAACATCGATGGCGTCGATCCCATCCTCGATCATGCCGGCAAGGCAGCCGGCGATATATCGGGCTTGGCATTCCGCCTGAAAGATAGCACTGCCGCCGTGTCCGAGTCCCGAATTCGGACCCTGCATGGTAAATAAGTTCGGGAAACCCGGCACCGTAATGCCGAGATGGGCCGATGGATTGTCATCCGCCCAGACGTCCGTCAGTTTACGCCCCTCACGTCCCGTGACATTCAGACGCGCAGTCATCAACGAGACCTTAAAGCCGGTCGCCAAGATGACAATATCAGCGTCGCGCAATTGTCCATCAGTGGTAACCACGCCCGAAGGATCAATGCGGTCGATATCGTCCGTCACCAGTTCGACATTCGGCTTGGTGATTGCAGCAAACCAGCCATTGTCGAGTAGGATACGTTTGCCGTAGGGCGGATATGTCGGCAGGCATTTAGCCAAGAGGTCCGGACGGTCGACCAGCTCCTGCTCCATATGCTCCGTCATCTGGATGCGGTGACGATCGTTGGCGCGGTTGAGAGAACGCTCCGGATGTTCCCAATTCGGATCCTTTTTCAATGTCGGCAACAACCCATCGCCATAGCGCCACAACATGGTGAAACGGAACCAAGCAGCATAATAAGGCACTTTCTCCAACAGCCACTGCGCTCCGTCCCCAATGGGGTCGTGATAGCGTGGGATCGGCCGCGCCCATTGCGCGTTACGCTGATACACCGTGAACGAAGCGACCTCATCGACAACCGTTGGCACAATCTGCATTGAGGAAGCGCCGGTGCCGATGATCGCCACGCGCTTACCCGTAAGGTCCAAACCGTCCGGCCATTCCGCCGTGTGGAAGATCGGTCCGTCGAACGTATCGGTCCCCTCGATATGCGGGACCGAAGGCAGGCTTAGCTGTCCAATGGCACTGACCACGGCCATTGCCTGTATTTCCTCGGAACCGCCCGGCCCCTCCGCCAGTACCCGCCAGCAACACGACGCCTCGTCCCAATCGGTTTTTACCACGCGGGTGGCGAAGCGTGTCTTCGCGCGAATTCCGGCCTCATCGGCGCTGCGCACGAGATAGTCCTGCAACTCATCGCGTGGTGCGAAATAGCGGCTCCACCGATAGCGGGTTCCGAATGAAAACGAATAGGCGTGGTTAGGCGTATCCACTCCGCAACCGGGATAGGTATTCTCGTACCAAGTTCCACCGACTTCGTTATTTTTCTCAAATATCGTGTAGGAGACGCCGAGTTTCTCGAGGTTTGCCGCCAGGGCGATACCGCTGGCTCCAGCGCCCACGATCACAACGGGAAGATGGTCGCTCACATGCGTCGGCTTCTCATCGCGCCAGTCGACTTGGCGCGAACACAGCCCCATTTCTTCCCGCATCATCAACGCGTATTCCGGCGGCACCGCTTCGCCGAGACAGCGGCTCATCATCTCCACCATCAATTCATCACCCGGATCATCGACCGCCGGGGCTAGATCCGGTGATGAGAGCAACTCGACTACTTTCGCCCGTATTTCCGCCCGAGCCTCCTCGGATAGTCCAGCGTCTTCGTCCGCAATCAAATTGACATCGCGCTTCGGCAGGTACGGGTCAGAGAACCAACGTCGGTCCCCCGTCAGATGAAATATTACCATCAACAGGACCCGCAGATCGGCTTCCTCAACGGCTTGCGAAAGCCGGTCGGCGGGAAGTGGTGTCCATGTATCGCTCATTGCATCGTCTCCTATGGCAACAGGTCGCGTTCCTTCATCACCCGCGAAATCAGGTTGCGTTGAATGTCCGATGTCCCTTCCCCGAACAAATACACCATGGCGTCCCGGTGATGCCGTCCGACGTTGTATTCCCGCATCATGCCGGCACCGCCGAGCACCCGGATCGCCTGTTCCGTCACACGGTACGCTGCCTCGCTGACGAAGAGTTTTATTTTCGCCGCGGTCTCGTGATCGATCCCACCTTGGTCGACCTGCCACGCACCGCGATAAACCATCCAATGGGCAGCTTCGATATCCGTCGCCATATCCGCCAGCCGGTGGGCGACTGCCTGATATTCCAGGATCGGCTTTTTGGCGACAATGCGTGTTCGCGCATATTCCAGCGCTTCTTCATACGCGCCCTTAGCCACGCCCAATACGGAGGCCGAAACCCCCACCCGGTTCTCCGTCAGCGATTCCAGGATGATCGGATAAGTACCTTCCGCGTGCCCCAGCAAACAATCGTCGGGCACGAACAGGTCCTCGATATACAGCAAGCCGGTCTCGGAACCTTTCAGCCCTTCCTTCTTCAAATGGCTGATATCGACCGCCGGGTTCGGCAGCTCCACGATAAACAAACTGATCGCCGAGGGTTTAATTTCCGGCGCAGTCCGGGCCGCCAGCATCATAAAATCAGCCATCGGCGCATTGGTGATATAGAGCTTGCTGCCGTTGATCTTATAGCCACCCTCGACTTTCTCGGCCCGGGTCTTCATCGCCCGAATGTTGGAGCCACCATCAGGTTCGCTGAGACCGAAGCAGGCGACTTTCTCTCCTCGAAGCGCGGGCTTAAAAAACCGTTCCTTCTGCGCGTCCGTCCCGGTCCGCCAAATCGGCCAGATGCCAAGATGACTATGCGCCGAGAACGCCGCGCAAAACGCTTGGCTAATCCGGCCCAGTTCCTCGCGCACGATACAATCGGAAATTTTATCCATTCCGACGCCGCCATCGGCTTCGGGATAACGCGCGCCGATCAGCCCGAGTTCTCCCCAGCGCGCGAACAGCTCCTTCGGAAACCGCTCCGTGTCATCGGCCTCGGAGACATGCGGGCGCATATCATCCTCCGCATGCCGTCGCACGGTATCGCGCAGTTGCTTATGCTCTGTCGAAAAGTCGAAATCCATTGTCTGCCCCTGAATCTCCAAGTCTCTTATTGTCGCTTAATGCGTCCCCACGCGACAGACACATGCGACAACGCGCCGCCACTCTTTGATCAACCTCAATGTATTTCCACATCGAAAGATGGATACACTGTCCGAGCTTCGACGGAGATTGAATGGCATGAGTGACCGGGAACAATGGGGATCGCTCAGCGGCTTTGTGTTGTCCACCATCGGCGCCGCTGTCGGTATCGGCAATATTTGGCGATTCTCCTATGTCGCGGGGGAAAATAGCGGCGCTGCTTGCCTATTGATTTACTTAGCTTGCGTTGTTCTCGTCGGCCTTCCGCTTCTCATCGCCGAACTATCCCTGGGCCGCCGAGCACAAGGCGATGCGGTAAGCGCGTTCGAAAATGCCGATGGCCGTGGGTATTGGCGCTATTTGGGTTGGATTTGCTTATTCGGCGCTACGTTGATTCTCGGTTACTACGCTGTTATCGCAGGTTGGGCTTTGAAGTATTTCGTCGGTGCCGCAACCGGTACCCTTTGGGCAACTGCGGAGGCCAGATTCGGTGTCCTCTTCCAATCATTCATCGCCGACCATGGCGAGCCGATCATCTGGCAAGGCGTCATGCTGGTGGCCGCTGTGCTGGGCGTGGCAGGAGGTATTAAAAGTGGGATCGAGAGAATAAACCGATGGCCTATGCCGGTTCTCGCAATTCTAATCATCCTGTAGGCAATCTACGCCTTGACCCTGCCGAATGCCGATCGCGGTCTCCGTTTCCTGTTCGAGCCCGATTGGTCGGTCTTCACTGAACCTACCGTCTATATTGCTGCTTTGGGCCAAGCTTTCTTCTCTATCGGTCTCGGCATGGCGATCTTTACAACCTTTGGAAGCTATATACCGGCGAGTTTTTCTCTGCCCTCATCGGCGGCGATCACTGCATTTGGCGATTCCTTTTTCGCGATTATCGCAGGTATTGCTATCTTCCCGGCCGTATTTTCCTTTGGCGTCGACCCAAAGGCTGGCCCGGAGCTCGCCTTTATCACGCTGCCGCAAATATTTCTCCAAATGCCAGGCGGATATTTCGTCGGCGCCATATTTTTCCTATTGCTTTCCGCAGCCGCGTTTACGTCGATGATGGCGCTTTTGGAGGTCCCTGTCGCACTCGCCGTTCAACGATTGGGATGCCGCAGACGAACCGCTACAACGGTCATCGGCATCTTGGCCTTCGTGCTCGGACTTCCAGCGGCGATGAGGTTCGGGCTCTTATCGGACATTCAGATGAGCGGGCGGGGATTATTAGATGCCGTCGACGCGATGGTGTCGAATTTCTTGCTCCCCATGGGTGGCATCCTAATCGCGGTATTCGTCGGCTGGCACGTCAACCGCACACATGCGCTCCATGACGCTAACCTCACGAACACTCGATTAGGTAGCCTATGGATTTGGCTCCTGCGCTACCTGGTCCCCATAACCATTACCGCCATGCTGCTGCAATCGATCGGCGTTATCTGAAGCCGCAAGCTCTATGCGGCCAGCAATTCCGTCGCCCGTGCCCGTGCCGCTCTCGCTTGTCCGCTTTCGTTACAGGCGTCCAGCGCGTTGGCGTACATTTTCCAGGACGGGGCACTGGTCGGGCAATCCGTGGTCCGTTCGGCCAATAGGGCCCGCGCATAGGCGTGTTGGCCGTCTTGTATCGCGGAATCGATCAGCATTCGCAGCCAGACGTCGCGCTGCGCCCAACTACCGCCAAGCGGCACCATCCGGTAGCGGGCACCGGACATAACTTCGACGACGCGCGGGTACTCCTTCTCCGCATAAGCGATGATAGATTCACCGACCGGTATGCCCGCACCCCTATAGACGTCGACCAGGGTAATCCCCTTGCCGTCATTCTCCGCCACATAGGACCGCATGGAGGCCAAAATTTCTCTCGCCGCGTCCATCCGGCCACTGCGCGTCAGCGCCATGATGAAATGCAGATCGTTGAACGGGCGCATCCGGTCTTTCGTCCGACCGGCGCAAATGTTGCCAACGGACTCCCAACGGTCGCCGACATCGATCCCCAACATGGAAAGTCGCATCAACATGCTCGACGCGTTGGTGATGTCGATATTGTCTTCCGACGGCGCTGGCCAATATTCACGGTCAAAGGCCGCCATCACATCGTCAAACCGCTCTAGCTCAAGGTAATGCAATGCTCGATGCCACCACATGTGACGGGCAAATATACCGCGCTTCTTCCAAGCTTCCTCGTGCTCGTCAATCCACTGAATGCCGTCCAGGCGACGTCCCTGCCCTTCCAGCACATGGCCGACGCAATGCCCGGCCCAGACATCGGCTTCGTTGATCTCCACCGCGCGGCGTCCCATGGGCTCCGCTTGTTTGAAGTCGTGGCTTTCTTCCAGCGAGAAGGCGCGGCACCCCAACACGAAACCATAACCCGGTACATCTTCGCTCCAACGCGGCATCACCCGCGCCATAGAATCCCGCATCAAATCCAGGTCACCGAGGAAGAAATGCATGGTGTGGGCAATGCGCAAAGCCAGAATATCGTGAGGATACTCGACCAGGATTTGCTCCCAGATCGAATTAGTTTTGCGAATGTCGCCATCGACCCAAGCGGCGAGTGCCTCCACATGCATTTTCTCGCGCGGGTTGGCGGTGGCGGCGAGCGACTTCGCTTTCTCAAACGCATCATTGCTACCTTGGATCAAATGCGCCTGCTGCGGCAAACGCATGAAATATCCGCGCACACATTGTCCCATGATCATCTCGGGATCGGATTCGTTGACGTGCTTCAACAACACCGCCGCGTCGCGGCCGGACGCCAAAAATTCGTCAATGGTCGCGTCGAACGCGTCGACCGCCTCTTGGCTCGACGCCGTCATTTCCAATCCGCGTGTATCTTTGAACATTTCGCAGGTCCTTTCTTTTTCTCTTACCAGACGCCGAACAAGTATCCGCGTTCCTTGGCCATGCCCGTCCGCGCCGCGATTTCCTTATTACTCAGCGACGTCCGTAGTTTCCGCTTCCGCAACCATTCGAAGATACGGTCCGACATTTCGCGACGCACTTCTTCATGTCCCAGATCTTCGCCGAGATCTATTAATTCGCCTGGATCATTATCCATATCGAAGAGCTGCGGACGGAACCCCTCGTACAAGATAAATTTCCAACGGTCGGTACGGACCATGAAGGACCGGCAATCTTCCGGCCCCATCGCTAATGTATTACGGGCATGGCGCACCGCGTAGTCGCATTCGCAGAAAGCCGCGTCTCGCCACGCCACGTCCGCGTCGCCCCGCAACAGCGGCGCTAGGGAACGTCCCTCCAGCCAATGATCGGGAATTTCGTCACATCCCGCCAAGTCCATGAAAGTCGGTATCAGGTCGATACTCTCGACAAGGCGGTCGTCCTGCGTCCCCCGCGTCCCGTCGGCCGATGCATCCGGGTCGGCAACGATCATCGGGATGCGGGCGGCCGCGTCGTAGAACAACTCTTTCTCACCGAGCCAGTGATCACCCAAATAGTCGCCGTGGTCGCTGGTCAGCACGACGATCGTATTCTCAAGCTGTCCACTTTCCTCCAGGAACGCAATCAATCGCCCGATATGATCGTCGAGCTCGCTGATCAATCCCATATAGGCGGGGATGACCGTCTCGCGGCATTCGTCGCGGCTGAAGTTCACGCTCTCTTCGTGCTGGCCAAAGGCGTCGACGACCGGATGCCGGTTCTCCAACTCCTTCTTGTCGCGGTTCGCAGCTTTGATCATATTCGGACCGTACATCGCGTGATAGGGATCAGGCGCCATATAAGGCCAGTGCGGCTTGATATAAGAGAGGTGCATACACCACGGTGCATCACCCAATTCCCCTATCTTCGCCATCGCGAGATCGGTCATATAGGCGGTCTCCGAATGCTCGCGCGCGACCCGCGCCGGAAGGCCAACGTTGCGCATGTGCCAACCGCTCAAGATTTCACCGTCGGGGCCCTCCGCCGAGTTCGCGACGGTATGCCATGGGTTGTCGCCCCCTTCATACCCCTTCTCGCGCAGAAACCGATTGTATGCCAAATCCGGATCGGCGCTTTGGTCCGGATGCAATCCGTCGTCACGCTCCCAAGGCTCGAAACCGGATTCGCTGAGCAAGAGCCCGAGATCTCCGGTCGGTGGAAGTCCGAGCTTTTCCATACCGGCCACATCGCGCCGAAAATGTGTTTTGCCGACAAGGCCCACCCGATATCCCAAGGGCCGTAAATGGTCGCCCATCGTGCGCTCATCCACGCGGACTGGAATATTGTTGTAGGTCCCGCCATGGGTAAACATGTACCGCCCGGTATAGAAAGACATGCGCGACGGCCCGCAAACCGCAGCCTGGCAATAGGTGCGGGAGAAGTTCACGCCACGCGCCGCCAATGCGTCGATATGAGGCGTCTTTATCGTCGGATGTCCGGTACAGCCGAGATAGTCGTAGCGGAGTTGATCCGCCATGATGAATAGGATGTTCTTGGGCTTGGCCATGCGGACAATCCTCCACAGATTCGGAGATTGATCTAGCCCCGATATATTGAACCGCCACGGCTTTCTTTTCGCCTTTGTGCGGTTATTCTGGGTGGCAACAATGGGAGAGTCTCGATGGACGCAAAAAACCTGCTGATCCTGATGTCGGATGAACACGATCCGCGCTATACGAGGTGTTACGGACATCCGTTCGTACAAACACCCAATATCGATCGGCTAGCCGAAAACGGCACCAGGTTCGAGACCGCCTATACGCCCTGCCCGATCTGTGTGCCCGCGCGGGCGAGTTTCGCAACCGGCCGTCCGGTGCATGAAACCGGTTGCTGGGACAATGCCCATGGCTATGGTGGATCTATTACGGGGTGGGGTCAGCGGCTGATCGACGAAGGCCACCGGGTCGAATCTATTGGTAAACTGCACTATAAGAGCGAAGAGGCCCCGACTGGCTTCTCCCGGCAGCACCAACCCATGCATCTGAAGCAAGGGGTCGGTACGGTGTGGGGCGCCATCAAAGAGCCCTTTGCTGATCTGCCGGAGCCGTGGCGGATGTTTAATAAGATCGGGCCCGGCGTCTCCAACTACAATCTCTACGACCGCGGCAGCGCGAGTGCCGCCTGTGAATGGCTGAAAGCGCGCGCCGACACACCGGACGATCAGCCTTGGGTACTATATGTCGGCTTCGTCGCTCCGCATTACCCGCTGGTCGTGCCAAGCCAATTCTTCGACATGTATCCGCTCGACAAAATTCCTTTCCCCAAACTGCATCCACGCGACGGATACAAACAGCACCCTTGGGTGGAAACTTTGGATGGCCTCATCGGGCAAGATCATTTCTTCGATACAGAAGAGGAGCGCCTGCGCGCGATCGCTGCCTATATGGGGCTTTGCTCTTTCGTCGACGCGGAAGTAGGACTGGTTCTCGACGCGTTGCGGGACAACGAATTTGAAGACGATACCCGCGTCATTTATACCAGCGATCACGGCGACAATCTGGGTGCGCGCGGCCTGTGGGGGAAATCCGTATTGTACGAGGAAAGCACCCGTATTCCGATGATCGTCTCCGGACCGGACGTGCCAAAAGGCAAAACATCGAAGACACCTGTCACCCTGCTCGACATCCATCAAACCGCCGTCACCGGACTAGGCCATGTCTTGCAAGACGCAGACGCAGAACTGAGCGGTCGTTCGCTCATCGAACTTGCGACCGGTACGGACGATACCGAACGGCTGGTCACCAGCGAATACCACGCCATGGGCGCACCAACATCGGCCTTCATGCTGCGCCAGGGTGATTGGAAGTATCACTACTATGAAAGCTATGCACCGGAGCTCTTCAATATCGCCGACGACCCGGAAGAATTAGACGACCGAGCCGCCGACCCAAACGTGAAATCCGTGTTGGATGGGTTTGAAGAAACACTACGCGCCAAACTCAACCCGGCCGCCATCGACCGCCGGGCAAAGGACGACCTCGCTACTTTGATCGAAAGCTACGGCGGTCGTGAGGCAGCGATGGAGCTGGGCCGTAGCGGCGCGACACCGGTGCCGGGACAGAAACCCGAGTAGCGCGCTCCTCCATTGTCATTCCGGAGAAGGCTCTTACACTTGAAATAAAGAGCAAACGCACGCGATCCAAACGCCAGAAGGATATTCGAGATGAGCCGCACCGCCGTTGTCGCCGCCGCCCAAATGGGCCCCATCGAAAAAGACGAACCGCGCCAATCCACTGTCGCACGCATAATTTCGATGATGCGCCAAGCGAAGGAGCGCGGCGCCAATCTGATCGTCTTTCCCGAATTGGCGCTCACCACTTTCTTCCCGCGCTATTGGATGGAGAACGAGGTCGATGTCGATGCCTTCTTCGAGCGCGATATGCCAGGGCCCGCGACGCAGCCACTCTTCGACGAGGCGGCGAAACTCGGTGTCGGATTTTATCTCGGATATGCCGAGTTGGCCGAAGAAAAAGGGCGCACACGCCATTTCAACACGTCCATTATCGTCGACCGTGAGGGCAAGATCGCCGGTAAGTACCGCAAGGTACATTTGCCGGGACATCACGAGTACGAGTCTTGGCGACCATTCCAGCATCTGGAAAAAGCCTATTTCGAGCCCGGTAATCTAGGCTTTCCAGTGTTCAACACAATGGACGGCATTATGGGGATGTGCATATGCAACGACCGCCGCTGGCCGGAGACGTATCGCTGCATGGGATTGCAGGATGTCGAGATCATTATGCTCGGGTACAACACGCCGCGTCATTTCCCCCAAGCTCCGGAAGTCGACCGCCTACAGGATTTCCACAACCATCTCTCCCTCCAGGCCGGCGCCTATCAGAACGGTACTTGGGTGATCGGTGTCGCCAAGGCGGGTATTGAGGACGGCTGCGAGCTGATCGGGCAAAGTGTCATCGTGGCGCCGACCGGCGAGATCGTCGCAATGACCTCGACCATGGGAGATGAGATCATTGTCGCCGAATGCGATTTGGACCGTGCAGCACGAGCGCGCAAGGCGCGTTGGAATTGGGATTACAACCGAGAGCCCCGGCATTACGGCATCATTGTCGACGGCCCAGGACGCCCGGCACCCGCCGACGACTAAACGTCTGCAGCGACGTTAACGCAGGCCCAAAGCCGAATTGTCGCCTGGATTATAGCGGCATAGCGCCAGTGTGAGATCTTCCTCGATCTCGCGGCTAACTTGGCTGGTGCGCAGAAACTCACGAATGCCGCGATGCACGTCGCCGTCGTCGAGCGCGCCAAAGGCGTAACGATCGAGAGGCTGAAAGAACGGCTCCGCCGGTATGCCGTCGTCTTCTTCAAGAGAGACCGACTCAAAAGCGCTGCTGGCGAGACATAAAAATTCAATTGGCCCCCGCGTGAAACCGATTCGCATGCATTCTATTGCATCCGGCCCGGTGACATAATCGCAATCATTGGAATTGTCCGCCAACTCGAACACATGTCCATAAGCGCCGCCTCGCGCCCGATAGACCAGAAGCGTGCGTCCGACCTGCATCGCCGCGAGACCGAAAGGACCTGCGAAGAAAACGGTCAGCGAAGTTGCCAATTCGGAAACGGCGGCACGTTCTTCCGCCGCCGCACGCCGAACTGCCCCGCCAACCGTTTCCATCACCTTGGCAAACAGGTCTTCCAAAGGAGATTGTGAGCCACCAATCAATGCGGTCGATAACACGTCGGCATCGGCGCGCAACGCAGCCAGACCCGAACGAACCGAAACCTTGGCGCCTAAATGACTACTGGCCGCCGAGCCCGCGCCATCCGCCACGGCGCCGATAACGACGCCGTTGCGTAACTTTTCGAGTTTCCCAAAGTTACGCCGCGGTTGCGCCGCGCAACGATTTCCACCCCTTCTAAAGTCAACTGCTGCTACCCAACCCAATAGTTCAACCCTCTAATTCCGGATCAATAATCCGTATATCAAGTGATAAAAATTTAATATATTTAGTTTTTACTTAAATTTACCCAGGACCATGTAATTTTTGATTTCAATAGCAAGCACAATCAATAAAACTAAGTAACAGTAACTTCACCTATTTTTTATTTCAATAAAATATTTCATTACTATAAATACATATTACTGAAATTTATTGAATTATGAGTATAAATTTTAATTATCCATATATGTAGGCATGTAATGAATCATTAGGCACAATATATCGTGGACACTAAATTGGTGAGTTATTGTGAAAACTCGACATCAATTAAGCCACATCACGAATGTCGAGGGATTTGAGGCCACATACTTTCCTGTGGCCTCTGTCCAGTTCGGCTATACTATGGCGCTACGCACCATCAGACGGCGGACGGCACATACAATGAAAGAATGCAGCAAGTCGGTCATGCGCCGGCTTTCCGACCCAAATTTCTCATCGCGCTATTTCTGCGGCGATGGCATCGATATCGGTGGCGCGCCGGACCCCTTGGGTATCTACCAGGAATTATTTCCGAAGATGGGACAAGTGCGGGTGTGGGACCTTCAGGACGGCGACGCGCAATTCATGGAAGGTGTCGAGGACGAGAGTTATGACTTCATCCATTCCAGCCACTGCCTTGAGCATCTCAATGATCCGGCGGAAGGACTGGCCAATTGGTTTCGCATCTTGAAGCCCAAAGGACATTTGGTGATCACCGTGCCGGACGAGGACATGTACGAACAGGGCATATTCCCAAGCACCTATAACGGTGATCACAAATGGACCTTCACGATTTTTAAATCGAACTCTTGGAGCGAGAAATCGCAGAACCTGACCGAACTCGTCAGCGGGTTGGGTGACGAAGCCGACGTGCAAAAGATCGAACGCCTGACATCGACCTTCCGTTTTAACTTGCCGCGCTTCGATCAAACCCTGACCCCGATCGGGGAATGTGGGATCGAATTCATCATCCGCAAGCGCCCCTTCGAGGAAACGCATTACGGCGGCAGACGCCCGAAGCCAGGTGCTATAACCGACGAGGGCTTCCGCCTGCTGACCGGATTCAATCGCCCGCAGCGCCAAACAAGCGAATAAGACACGATATGGACGACGCACGGCACGCCTTGGCCCGGGACGCCTTGCATCAGGGACGGCTCGCCGAAGCGGAAGAGCTCTTCGCTGCAATTATCGGCAAAAATCCGGGCGATACGGAAGCGCTTTATTTCTTAGCAGCAATGCAACTCCATCGCGGTGAGGTCGCAGGCGCCCACACCTCCATCGAACGCGCCATCGACAAGAACCCAAAGGAGGCCCGTTACCGGGTCGCTATGGGGCAAATTCTGGCACGCCAAAAACAATATGACGCAGCGGAAACTGCCTTCGAATCCGCGCTTCTGATCGAGCCAGATAATGGCGACGCCTATACCAACCTCGGTGCGATGCAATTTGACCTCGCGCGCTACGAGGAAGCCGAATTCACCCTGAGGAAGGCTTTAATCTATCACCCAAACCATGAACCGGCAGCGACACATTTGGGCCGTGCGCTGTTGCGATTGTATAAGGTCGAGGAGGCCGTATCGCTATTTCATGCGATCCTTCAAGTAAGCCCCAACGATGTAAACGCCCAAATCAATATCGGCATCGGCTGCACCTTGCTGGGCGACCTGGAGAGCGCCCGGGAAGCCTTCGAGACGGCGCTTGCGAAAGATCCGGAGAATGTCGAAGCCCACGTCAACTACGCGCATCTCTTATTGCTGGGTGGCGATTACGAGCGCGGCTACATCGAACATGAATGGCGCTTGAAGAAAACGGACTACCGCGATTTGTCCGCCTTTCGAAGCCCGCTCTGGTCAGACGAGGATCTGGCCGGTAAATCGGTATTGCTGTGGGGTGAGCAAGGGCTTGGTGACACCTTGCAGTTCGTGCGTTATGCCCCGCACGTCGCAAAGATCGCGCGACACGTGATCGTGGAATGCAATCCGATACTGCATCGATTGATCGCCGATATGCCGGGCATAGACGAGGTCGTCGATCTGGACGATGGGCGCGACTACGATCTGCATTTGCCGCTTATGAGCCTGCCGTTGTGGTATGGCGCGTCCGACATTCCAAATAGGACTCCCTACCTCGCGGCCCCCGAACCCGCCGACCTCGGCCCTCGAGAGGGTTTGCGGGTCGGCTTGATCTGGGCTGGAAACCCGAACCATGCGAGGGATCGCGAACGCAGCCGCCTGCTATCAGAATTCGCGCCACTCACGGCCCGCGCGGATGTCACGTTCTACGCCTTGCAAAAAGGCGCTGCCGCAAAACAACCCCCGCCGGACGGCATGCGACTTATCGATTTAGGATCAACTTTCAAAGATATGTCCGACACCGCCGCCGCCATGCGGTCGCTCGATCTGGTCATCAGCATCGATTCTGCCCCCGCCCATCTGGCGGGCGCTCTCGGCATTCCTGTCTGGGCATTGCTCACACGAATGCCGGACTGGCGCTGGGGCCTCGGACGGGACGATACGCCCTGGTACCCATCCATGCGCTTGTTTAGAGAGGCGAATGGGTGGGACGATCTATTCGAACAAGTCGCAGCGGAGCTCGCGAATTTCTAACCCCACAAACCCATAAACCCGTAGGTTTGACCTATGGCAATGAATGATGCGCGCATACCGCCCCATATGGGCCCGGGAATTTACAGGAGAGCGGCATAAAGGTCGGCACCGTCAAGGAAATCAAAACCCATGAATACCGCGTCGGCCTCGTCCCCGCGAGTGTGCGCGAGCTCACCCATCATGGGCATAGCGTCATTGTGGAAACCGGATGTGGTGCGGGGATCGGCTTCGACGATGACGCCCACCGCCAGGCTGGCACCGACATCATGGCAACGGCATCGGAAATCTTCGAGGCGGCAGAAATGATCGTCAAAGTGAAGGAACCCCAGCCCGTCGAATGCGAGATGCTGCGCGAGGGATAAATTCTATTCACATATCTCCATTTGGCTGCCGATGAGGCGCAGACCCGTGCTCTCGCCAAATCAGGCGCGACTTGCATCGCCTACGAGACAGTAACCGATCAACATGGCCATTTACCGCTGCTCGTACCGATGAGCGAAGTCGCGGGCCGGATGAGCATTCAGGTGGGTGCCCACTATCTGGAGAAGGAGCCCGGCGGTGCCGGTGTCCTGCTCTCTGGTGTGCCAGGCGTATTGGCCGGGCGGGTCTGTGTTGTCGGCGGCGGCGGCGCTAGTGGCGCGGCGGCCCGACTCGCCATGGGAATGGAAGCCAAAGTCACCGTACTGGGTTGGAAGAAGGCACTCTTAAGTGATCCGGGATTTCTCGAAGGCCTCAATG